>JAAFHD010000163.1 GCA_013298245.1 Alphaproteobacteria bacterium | reverse complement strand
GCGCGGCTGGGGGCTTCCCAGAAGGCCTGGCGCACCTCGGTCAACATATCGGGCACGGCGATGTGCAAGCGGTCGCCCTCCTGGCGGACGGGGCTTTCTTGCAGCAATTGGTTAAGCGCTGGTTGACGCGCCAGCGTGCCGATCACCAGCAGGTCGCGCGCCGCGACGCTGTTCAGCTGCGCCGGCCCCACCACCTGCACGCCGGTCGCGGCCAGGCCGGTTTGCGCGGCCAGCATGCCGACCAGGTCCAGATAGGCCTGGGTTTCGACCGCGTTCGGCCGTTCGGGCAGCACCACCGCGGTGCCGGACAGGTCGGCCATGCGGGTGAACGGAAAACCACTGCTGCCAAAGAAACCGATATTGGGCATGCGCGCATATCGGTATGCGCGCGACAGATCGACCGTGCTGTCGGCATCGATGCTGGCGCGCACTTCCGCCGGGACCGAGACGCAATCGCCGCGATTCATCGGCCGCATATCGAAGCGCAGCTGCAATTCATCGCGCCCCAGCAGAAGATAGGGCGGGATCAGCACGCGGCCGCGTCGGTTTTCGCGCTGCCAGCCCATCCAGCCGGCCAGTTGCGCGCTGGCCCAATCCACCAACCCCGGCGGTTCGGCCAGCACGAAGCTGCGCAGATAAATGCCGGAGACCAGCGCATCCAGTCGCGACGCGGACACATCCACCACCGGGCCGGGCGGCGCGCGGAACGCCACCTCCACCGGGAAGCCGCGGCCGCGCCAGGTGTAGAGATCCGGCGCCGTGCGCAGCGGCACGCGCACCGGGCCTGGCGAGAAACCATTCACCGTCAGATCATCGCGCGGGACCAGGTTGCCCAGCGGCACAGGCGCATCCGTGCGCACCCAGCGCGGCGCGTCGTATGGCCGGCGCTGCGCCAGCTGCGGCGCCGCGACGCGCGCGATTTCACCGCTCAGCGTCTGCCGCGCGGCGGCCAGCGCCTGGGCGGCCGATGCCGCTTCCTGTTCGGTGCGGCCGCCGATCACCAGCAGCGTGCCGAAGGGGTCGTTGGGGTGCGCCAGCAATGCCAGTGTGGGGCCTTCGAAGCGCGGCAGCGCCAGCCCCGCCACGGCATCCGGCCCGGCCGCGATCACCACCGCATCGCCACGCGCGGGCAGCGTGCGTTCCACCGGGAAGGTGGCGCCGCGATAATCGGCCGCGACCGCGAACCAGGATGCGGCGATGCCCGCGGCGCGCAGGCCCTGCGCCGTCGCGCCCTCCGCAATGACGAAGGGCAGGGTGAGCGTGCCTTGCAGCACGCGGCGGTCGAACAGCGGTTCCGGCAGGCGCGCCAAATCGCGCGTGGGCGCGATGCGCTCGATGCGCAGTTGCAGGGATGACAGGTCCGACACCGTCGCGTGCAGCAGGCCCGACAGCGGGTCATTGCATTCCAGCGCGTAGCGGCCGGAGAAGCGGAAATTCAGCCGGTTGATCTCCGCGAAATACAGCGGGTCCAGCGGGAATTCGATCGGGCCAAAGGCCTGGCGCGCCGGGTCCAGCGCGATATTGCCGACGAACTGGTCATTCAGCGTGACCGCCACCTGGCTGAGCGATGGGATCAGTGCCGATGATGCACCACCCGCGACCGTCAGGCGCGCGGCGGTCACCACCTCATCCGCGCGCAGGCCGAACAGCACGCCTTGCAGGTCGTTCAAGCCGCGCAGCTGCATGGGGCCGGGCAGGCCCATTTCGCGCAGCGTGCGCGTCACCACACGCGCGCCATCGGGCAGCACGCCGGTGAAGGCGGCCGCGGGCGTGCTGGGCGCGATCAGTGGCGGCGGCACATTGGGCGCGGGTTGCGCCAGTGCCGGTGCGGGCAGCAGCAGCGCCAGGCCGATCGCGGCGGCCAGGCGCTTGCGCGGCTGCACCACATCCGAGATGCGCGCGGGTTCGACGGCCACGGGGGCGGCGGCGGTGTGGGCACTGCGCACCACGCCAAAACGGTATTTGCGGAACACGGCATCTCCGGTCGCGGCGACGACATTGGCGAGCGAACGCAGGGGGCGATCCTCGGGCCAGTCATCCCAATAAAGCCAGGCGTCGGGGCGGCCGAAGAAGGCGCGCACCGCCGCGGATTCCTGCGCGAGATCCTGCAGGGTGAATTGCACGAAGACCTCGGTCTCGTCCCAGCGGATGATCTCGGCATCCAGGGTGATGTATTCGCCGCAGGTGTCGAAGGTGACCTGCACGCGTTCGCCATCGGCCACACCCAGCGGGCGGTCCAGCATGAGCCGCGCGCCCGACAGGGAAATGTTGCCCGATGTAGCGGTCAGCACTTCGCCGCTGGGCAGGGTGATGCTGCCGGGCAGTTCCGCTTCCACGCGGTGGCGCACGCGCATCTGCTCACGCTCGCGCCCCACGGCCACGCTGGCCGCAAGGGGAATGATGCACAGCGCCGCCCAGATGGAATTCAGCAGATAGGCGCGGAAATCCAAGCTGTCCGTGCTGCTGGTGACAGTGCCGTGGATGCCGATGGCCAGGCCCATGAACAGCAGCACCAGGATGATGATGTTGGGCGTCACAGCGCGGGTATCGAGATAGCCTGCCTCCAGCGTGCCGCCCTTGTCGGTGACGTTGAACTTGCCCTTGCGCGGGTCCCACAGCGTCAGCAGCGTGACGGGCACCAAGGGCACGGCCAGCGATGCTTCGTAGATCTCGGACCAGAAGGAATGGCGGTGCCGCCCGTTCAGCCGCGCGGTGGTCGCGACCGCGTGGAACAGATGCGCGCCGGCATAGGCCATGATGGCCAAGGGCGATGCCGCGATCACGCTCTCGCCGAAGAACAGGAATGCCAGCGGCGAGGTCAAGAAAATCAGCCGCGGGATGGCGAACAGGAAGCCGAAACCGGCGATGAAATAGCACAGCCTTTGCGCCCAATTCAGGCCGGGCGCGATGATGGTGCGTTCCTGCCGCATGATCTGGATCATGCCGCGCGCCCAGCGCATTCGCTGGCCGATATGCAGGCCCAGGCGTTCGGTCGCCAAACCCGCCGCCAACGGCACGCGCAGATAGGCCGTGTGCCAACCCTTCTGCTGCATGCGGAAGCTGGTGTGGCAATCTTCCGTCACGGTTTCATGCGCAACGCCGCCCACTTCTTCCAGCGCCGCGCGGCGGATCACCGCGCAGGAGCCGCAGAAAAACGCGGCGTTCCACAGGTCATTGCCCTGCTGGATCAGGCCATAGAACAGCAGGCCTTCATTGGGCACGGGGCGCTTGCGCGCCAGGTTCCGCTCGAAGGGATCGGGGCTGTAGAAATGGTGCGGCGTCTGCACCATGGAGATGCGCGGGTCCTTCACCAACCAGCCCAGCGTCATCTGCAAGAACGCCCGCGTGGGCGCGTGGTCGCAATCGAAGATCGCGATGAATTCGCCATCCGTGTGGCGCATCGCGTGGTTCAGATTGCCCGCCTTCGCGTGCTTGTTGTCGGGGCGGATGATGTAGCCGCAGCCCAGTTCTTCCGCCATGTCGCGGAATTCGGGGCGGCGGCCGTCATCCAGCACCCAGATGTTCAGCTTGTCGCGCGGGTAGTCCATGTTCATCGCGGCCAAAACGGTGGGGCGCACGATGTCCATGCCTTCGTTGTAGGTGGGGATATAGACATCCACCTTGGGCCAGGCGCTGGGGTCGGGCGGCAGCGGGATGGGCTTGCGGTCCAGCGGCCAGCTGGTTTGCAGGTATGACAGCGCCATCAGCAGGCCGGCGAAAAGCTCCGCGCCGAACAGCGCCAGGCCAAGGCCGGTCTGCAACCAGGTTTCGAATTCCAGCGTCTCGGTCGCGCGCCAGAACAGATAGCGCGCGGTGACGATGATGGAGATGAACACCAGCACCATACCCACGCGGCGCGAGCGGTTGGGGTTCAGCGCCAGGAACAGCACGATGCCGCCGATGGTCAGCCAGGCCTGCGCCTCCGCGTCCAGCGGCAGTGTCACGAAGCACAGGCCGAGCAATAGCCCGACCACCACGGACAGCCCGCGCATCAGCCGCGGGATCAGCGTGGGCGCGCGCGGCGCGGAAGCCAGGCCGGCCATCAGCCGCCCCATTCCGACAGCGCGGAAAACCCGCGGCGCCGGCCAGGTTTGCGCAGGCGTGCCTGGTGGATCACGGCCTCGGCGATGGCGTGCAGGTCATCAGCCGCAGGCGTGTCGTCTTCCAGCAGCAGACGCTTGTCGGCCAGCGCTTCGGCCAGCGCGTCATCGCGGCGGATGGTGCCGAGCAGGCGGTCACCCAGGCTGCGTTCGGCCATGGCCAGGACGGCGTCGGCCAGGGGTGCATCGGCGTCGAACTGGTTCAGCACGACCACGGCGCGTTCGGCGGCGCGGCGTGCGGTCGCGGACCGGCCCATGAAGCTGTTTTCGGCGATGCGCGGGATCATCGCGGCACTGCCGCCATCGGCCAGCAGGACCAGGACCGTCAGGTCGATCAAGGGTAGCAGCGCGGCGGTGGCGGGGTTGGGGCCGGGGGGGGTGTCCAGCAGCATGATGGTGTCGGCGCGGGCGGCGATCTGGCGCACCGGGCGCGCGATCAATTCGGGGTCTTCCATGATGGCGGCGAAGCTATCCAGCGCGTCCACCGGGTCCGCGTTGCCGAAGGGCAGCAGCTGCACGCCGAAGGGGGTTTCGACCATGGCGGCGTGCCAATCCGTGTCCTCGGCCAGGTTGGCCATAACGCCGGCTTCCTCGCGGATGGACAGGCCCAGATGCAGGCGCAGCGCGTTCTGCGGGTCGAGGTCGAGCGCGACAACCCTCCAGCCCTGCGCGGCCAGGTAGGCGGCCAGATAGGCGGTCAGCGTGGTCTTGCCGACGCCGCCTTTTGGCGAGGCGATGGCGATCAGGGGCATCAGGATTGGTCGTCCGAAAGGTCGCGCAGCAGGGCGTAGCGGGTCGTGCGTTTTTCACGCGCGGGGGTGGGGTCGCGGGTGGCGCGTGGCGAGGATGGTTCGCGTTTTTCACGCGCGGGAGGGTTGGCGCGTGAGGCGCGCGCGGTGCCCTGCACCAACGGCGCCGGTCCTGGTTCTTCGCGTATCGGCCGCGGCGTTGGGCGGCGCGGCGACACATCGCGTTCGATCGGCGCGGCGGCGCGGGTTGCGGGTGCAATGTCATCCAGCATCGCGCTCCGCTTAGCGGGCAGGCGGGCGACGCGTGGTTCTGTAGCGGATGGTTCCGGCACGGCGAGTTCGACCGGTGCCGCGCGCTCCGGGATCGCGGGGGGCTCCGGCGAGGCCACGGCCCTGGCCACCGCTTCGAAGACCAGCGGCGGGAACGCCATGTAGCGGAAGCCCTGCAAGGCGCAGTGCGCGGCCAGATTGGCGATTTCACGCTGCATCGGTCTGTCGCATCCTGCGGGTTACTCCTGCTGCGAAGCCTACGGAAACAGCCGTGTGATTCGCACCAGTGGCCCGGATTTTCCGGGCCGATTAAGCTCAGGCTCAGGCGCAACGCCTGTTGTGGAAGCCTCTAACCGCATCTGCCTTAAAACTTCGTGAACGGGAAGCGTGTATCGCAGCGCGGCTTCAACAACCTGTGCGGGTGGCCGCCGCTCAAGGCCGTTCCACCACGCGCAGATACAAATGCGCCCAAAGGTTCATCCCCAGAAATTCGAACTTCCAGCCCGGATTGGCAGCGCGCCATTCGTCGAAGGCGCGGGGTTCGCCCACGGTCGGGTCGAATTGCCAGTCGTCAAACACCAGGATCGCGCCCTTCACCAGGCGGGGCCCCAGGAAGGCCATGCAATCCACGCAGCTGGCATACAAATCGCCATCCACCCGCGCATAGGCGATCTGCTCGATGGACCGCGCGGGTTCGGCGGGCAGGGTATCGCTGAACCAGCCCTTCACCAACCGCAGCCAAGGCCGGCGGGCCACTTCCAGCCGCGCCTGCACTTCCTCGAATGGTGCTGCGTATTGGCCTTCATGCCAGATGGTCGGGTCCAGGCCTTCCTGCGGCTGGGGCAGGCCTTCGAAACTGTCAAAGCCCCACATATCCCGCTGCCAGCCGCGGGTTTCCATGATGCCGGCCAGAACCTGCATCCAGTGCCCATAATAGGTGCCGAATTCGACGATGGCGCCGGGCACCTGGTCGGCTTCCAGCTGTTCCAGCAGGTGTTCGGCGAAGACGATTTCGGCGTCCTGCAAGCCGTAGCAGGCCTTCACCCCCCAGGGCGTGTCGCTGGACCAGGTGGTGAAGGGCCAGGTGTTGGGGGTGGGCAGGCGCACGCCGAAATGCCCTTCGAACCAGGCCTCGTAGTCCGCGCGCAGGCGCAGGCCTTTGTTTTCGCGGCGCAGGCGCTCGTTTTCCGCCGCCAGGTCCAACATCAGCGCCGCCTGGTCATTATTGGTGCGCATGGCGGCCAGCTGCGCCTTCATCATGTGGTGCTCGGCCTCCATCGTGCGCAGTTGCAGGGTGATGGCATCGGCGATCGGCGTGGCGGAGGTCATGGCAATCCCTGGGTGACACGGGAATTTGTTGCGGCACCGCACAAATACCCTTGTTGCGAGTCAGGAATGGATTATATCCCATTTCGGATTGCCGGGGCAGCACCATCGGAAAAACCGATGGCACGAAAACCAGCCCCGGGAGACCGTTTGGCAATACTGGCGGGTCGTCTGCGTGGTGCTTTTTCGCCCCTGATGCGTTGCCGGGCTTGCCGATGCAACCAGCATCGGCTGCGCCCGGCGCCTTTCAGGGCCAAAAAATCCCTCACGCATCCTCAACCGCCAGCATCGCCGAACGGTCTCTTAAGACCAATGGGGAACGCTTGGCGCGCACCATCAAGGGGGCACGCGATGCGTCGTCGTTTGTTTCTGGCCGGTCTGGCCATGCCGTTTGTCGCCACCACCGCGCGGGCGAATGAACCCGACCCGGTCGATGTGGAATTGATCCTGGCCGTGGATGTCTCCCGCTCCGTCGATGCGGAGGAGATGGAGATGCAGTTCAACGGCTATGCCAACGCCTTCCGCGACCCGCGTTTGGCGGATAGTTTTGGCGGCGGGCCGCTGGGTGCCGTGGGTGTCACGCTGTTCACCTGGTCGGACTGGAATATCCAGGAACACCTGGTGCCCTGGACCAAGCTGACCTGCCTGGCGGATTGCGAGCAATTCGCCGCCATGATCGACGCCGTGCCCAGGCGGACGCACCTGTATACCTCCATTTCCGGCGCCATCGACTTCGCCGGCCGGCTGTTTGGCCAGCGCTTCGAGGGCACGCGGCGGGTGGTGGATATCTCCGGCGATGGCATCAACAATTCCGGCCGGGACCTGGGCCTGGCGCGCCAGGCGGCGGTGGAGCAGGGCATCATCCTGAACGGACTGGCGGTGCTGGACCGCTCGCCCCCGCCCAGCGGCATGGCCAACGCGCAGCCGCTGGATGAATACTACCGCGACCGCGTGATCGGCGGCCCCGGCGCCTTCGTGATGGCGGCCGATGGGTTCGAGGCGTTTGAACCGGCCGTGAAACGCAAGATCATCCGGGAAGTGGCCGGGCTGTCCGGACCCACCATAGAATACGCCTGACACCACCGCTTGTGTCGGGCGCGCCCCGCCCCGCATAGATTTTGTGGCCCGCGGCCAGATTGGCGGCCGCGCGCCATTTTCCGCCCAAATCCTTGATTCCATGGCGCTTGCGACGCGGACTATGCGCGCGTGTCAAGACTTACCCACAATTTTCTGATTCCATGTGGCAATCCAGCGCTTGTGTCCTGCCCCGCCCCGGGCATACCGTATGTGGTAGGCAGGGGAAACCAAGGGGGTTGCCATGGACTGGACCAA
>JAAFHD010000162.1 GCA_013298245.1 Alphaproteobacteria bacterium | reverse complement strand
GGGGGCAGGTGCTGCGGGCGCGGCCTCCGCAGCCTTCGGCGCGTCGGCGGCAGGTGCTGCGGGCTTCGCGGCGGGGGTGATGGTGCGCTTCTTCAGCACCTCGACCTGGACGACCTTGCTGCGGCCATGGCTGAAGCTCTGCCGGACGCTGCCGGCAGCTTCTGTCTTGCCCAATTCCAGCCGGCCACCCGGCCGCAGGCTGAGACGGCCCTTGGCCTGGTCCTGCTCGTTCTTATCGCTCATTCGAAGGTCTTTATCCGATCCGCCATCCGTGGCGCTTGAAGGGGTCCAGCCACAGATGGCTCTGCCCTAAACCTTTGTCCCGCCCACGGCAATGGCGTAAGCGGTTTTGGCGCGGGTTTGCGCCAGTTTCGCCAAGCATCACGCTTGGCCTTGAAGCCCGGCCAGACGCTCGGCGTCAGCCTTGATATCGTCAGCCAGGCGGCCCGGCGCAATGGCCACATGCACCGACGCATCACGCCCGAAAATCTGCCCCAGAGCCGCGGAATCCAGCACCGACACCACCGGAATATCACGCCCACCCAGCAGCCGCGCGCGTTCCGCAGGGCTGCCATCGGTCGCTTCCACCAGCAGCGCGGCGCGGTTCTTGTCCATCGCTTCGCGCACTTTCTGGAAGCCTGACACCGCCTGGCCGGCGCGGCGTGCCATGCCCAGGCGGTCCGCCAGCCGCGCCAGCAGCAACGCGGCGACCTGTGCCGGCAATTCCGGCGCGACCCGCACCTGCGCCTTGGCCGCGCGGGCAAAGGCGCCCTTCTTCATCGCCTGTTCCAGCAGGCCAGGGGCCGCCTTCAGCCACATGCCGCGCCCGGGCAGGCGCGCGGCAAGGTCCGGCACCACCGCGCCATCCGGCCCCACCACGAAGCGCAGCATCGCCGCCTTGGGCAGCGTTTCGCGCGTGATGATGCAGCGGCGAAGCGGCCCGCGTTCGGCGTCCGGGTCAGGGGGCGGCATCATCCCCTTCGGCGAACCAATGCTTGCGCGCATCCATGATGATGGCGTTCGCGGTGTCTTCGTCCAGGGCACCTTCGCCGAGGATTTCGATCAGCTCATCGCCGGCCAGGTCGGCCAGGTCGTCCAGCGTCTTCACGCCCTTTTCGCCCAGTGCCACCAGCATGGCCGGGGTGAAATTCTCGTACTCGGCGATGCTGTCTTCCACGCCCAATTCGCGGCGGCGTGCATCCAGTTCGCCATCGCGGCGTTCGATCCATTCGGCGGCGCGGCGCTTCAGTTCGATGGCGATGTTTTCATCGAAGCCTTCGATGGAGGCGACTTCCTCATCCTCCGCGCCGACCACTTCCTCGATGGTGGTGAAGCCTTCCTGCACCAGCAGACCGGCGATCACGTCATCCACGTCCAGCGCTTCGACGAACAGGCCAGTGCGCTTGCGGAAATCTTCCTGGCGGCGTTCGGATTCCTCGGCTTCCGTCAGGATGTCGATATCAAAGCGCGTCAGCTGGCTGGCCAGGCGCACATTCTGCCCGCGCCGACCAATCGCCAATGAAAGCTGGTCATCCGGCACCACCACTTCGCAGCGCTTGCCGTCTTCATCCAGCACCACCTTGGACACTTCCGCCGGTGCCAGCGCGTTGACGATGAAGGTTGCGGGATCGCTGGACCAGGGGATGATGTCGATCTTCTCGCCCTGCAATTCGGCCACCACCGCCTGCACGCGCGAGCCGCGCATACCCACGCAGGCGCCCACGGGATCAATGGAGGAATCGCGGCTGATCACCGCCATTTTCGCACGGCTGCCGGGGTCGCGCGCAACGGCCTTGATCTCGATGATGCCGTCGTAGATTTCCGGCACTTCCTGCGCGAAGAGCTTGGCCAGAAAGCCCGGATGCGTGCGGGACAAAAAGATCTGCGGCCCACGCGTTTCCTCACGCACATCGTAGATGTAAGCGCGCACGCGATCGCCGTTCTTATAGGCCTCGCGCATGATGGTCTCATCACGGCGCAGCAGCGCTTCCGACCGGCCGAGGTCCAGCATCAGGTTGCCGTATTCGGTGCGCTTGACCACGCCATTGATGATCTCGCCAACGCGGTCCTTGTATTCGTCGAACTGCTTCTTGCGCTCCACCTCGCGCACGCGTTGCACGATCACCTGCTTGGCCGTTTGCGCGGCGATGCGGCCGAAATCGATCGGCGGCAGCGGGTCGATGATGAACTCGCCCACCGCAATGCCGGGCTTGACCTTCTGCGCGATGCGCAGCGGCATTTGCGTGGCTTCGTTCTCGACCGGTTCGGCTTCCACCACCTCGGTCCAGCGCGACAATTTCACTTCACCGCTCTTGCGGTCGATGGTGGCGCGGATGTCCTTCTCCAGCCCGTATTTGGCGCGGCCGGCCTTGCCCATGGCTTGCTCCATGGCATCGATGACTTCCTCGCGCTCGATCATCTTCTCGCGCGCGACGGCATCGGCCACCAGCAGCAGTTCGGGGCGCGCGACAGAAACGTCGAGGGCCATGGTCAGTGCTCCTTCCTATGGTCACGCCGGCCGATAGTGGCCGGCGCTCCGGGCTTGCGGTTGCGCGGCGCCTTAGGGGCGGGCGCGTCAGGTTCGTCAGCAACGGGCGGTTGCGTCGCTGCGATCAATTCATCGGTCAGCACGAGCTTCGCGCGGCGTATATTCGCGCGCGGGAATTCGGCATCTGTTCCTTCATCCAGGCGCAGCTTCACCACACCTTCATCGGCGCCCAGCGCCACGCCACGAAACCGCTTGCGACCATCCTGCGGGATGTGCAGTTCCAGCGTCGCGACATGGCCGGCGATGCGCGTCAGCGGGCGGTCGATGCCGGGGCTGCTGACTTCCAGCATCCACTCGCTGCGGATCGGGTCTTCCACGTCCAGGATGGCGCTGACCTGGCGGCTGATGGCCTCACAATCCTCGACGGTGAAGGTGGTGCCATCCGCGCGGTCCGCCATGATTTGCACGACGGGGCGCTCCTTGCCCGACACCTGCACGCGCACCAGTTCGTAGCCCATGTCCTCTATGGCGGGTGCGATGGCATCGGCGATGCGGGCTTCAAGGCCGTCGTGGTGCGGGCGTTCCGCGGTCAAGCTGCTCTCCAAAGCCGAAAGGAGCGGCCCTTTCGGGCCACCCTCACAAGGTCTGTGATGGATGGAATGCGATTGATGTAGTCCGCTGACGCTTCGCTTGCAAGCCGGCGATGTGCAATGCAGAACCTCAACGCAGGCCGCTGGAGGAACCATGGTTGTGAACGATGTGATGCAACCGGAAGCGGACCGCCAGCCTCCATTCGCCACGCGGCGCTGGCTGGTGACATTGCACGGCATGCAGGGCACCGACGCCGAGGCCCTCCCGTCTGCTGTTGTAGCCCTTGGTCAGCTGATGCTGGGCGCGCCCCAGAAGGCCGCCGCGCCCACGGCAGCAGTCGCGGCACCATTCGAATGGCCCAATGTCACCGCGGCCGCGGAACCGCTGGCGATGCCTGCGGCCGTTGTGCCGATCGCCATCGAAGCTGAAGAACCGGCACCGGAACCCGCCGCGGCTCAGGATGCTGTTGTTCCACTTGCCGCGCCGGCGCCAGACGCGGCGATTCAGCCCGAACCCCTGGACACGGCATTGCCAGCCGAGGCCGCGCCTGTTCAGGACGCCATTGCCCCACGCGCCACACCGGCGCCGGACGCAGCGGCCCCACCCGAACCGCTGGGCGCCGCAATGCCGGTTGAAGCCGCGCCCGAGGCTGCGCCGCCCGAACCCAGCGCGCCCATGACCACGGTGCCTGTCGCCCCCGCAGCACCCGCGCCCATCGCGCAGCCCGAGCCTGCTGCCCCCGCGCCGCCAAGCCCCGTGCCGGCGGCACCGCCTTCCATCGCAACCGCTCTGGCGCGGCTGGTGCAATCACTGGGCGCACCGTCCCAGCGCCCGCCCGAAGACCAGCTGTTCAGCAATGCCAGTGAACTGCGCCGCTTCCTGATCGAACTCGGCATCTTCGGCGGCGAATTGCACTCCACACCGCCGGGCGTGCCCGTGATCGACGCCGCCATCATGCACGCCATGATCCGCAAATTCCGCCCCGGCACGGTGCTGGAACTGGGCCATGGCGGTGCCAGCTGGGTGGTGCGCCACGCGCTTGACGCCAATGTCAGCGGCCGGTTCATCAGCGTGGGGCCGGAAGCGCCGCGCGGGCTGAACAGTGTCGAATGGCATGACCGGCGCGTCACCGATCTGGACGCGGCCTTCCTGAACCTGCGACTGACGCATGGCGACATGCTGGTCATCCACGCCGCCGGCGAGGCCGAGGCGACGCACATCACCACCCGCCTGCTGCCCGCGATCAAGCCCGCTATCCGCGTGCAATTCGCTGGCGTGCATCTGCCCGGCGCGCCACCGCGCGATGCACCACGCGCGATGCACGACGCCGTCGCGGCTTGGTTGCCCAAGGAACCGCGTGCCGACTGGCTGGCCGCGACCGCTTGGCATGCGCAGCACAATCTGCGTGGCCTTGAGGCGTTTCTCGGCAGGCGGCTGGACATGCCGGGCGATGGTGCCTGGCTGCAACTGCGCCCGGGCTGATTCAGGCGGTCACAGAAAAGCGCACGGCCGCGCGCCGCCCGGCCTGGTCTTCCAGCAAACGCGCGGCCGCCAGCCGGCCGGACATCGCCGCCATCGGCACACCCGGGCCGGGATGCACGGAGCCACCGCACAAATACAATCCCGGCAGCTTTGCCGCTGCTCCGGGGCGCGTCAGCGTGGATGTCGCGCCATGACTCGCGCGGCCGTAGAGCGCGCCGCCCGTCGCTGGGAACATCGCGTTGAAATTGGATGGCGTGGTGGCGACCGTGTTGGACGCCGCGTGCTGAATCTCCAACCCACAATTGCGCAGCATGTGGAAACAACGCGCCGCATAATCCGCGGTTTCGAAACGGCGCAGATCGCCATCGGGCGGCGCGTTGATCAGCAGCAGCATGCGTTCTGGCGTGCCTGGCGCCACCGCACCCAGGCCACGATCCTGCGCGCACAGATACACCGTCGGTGCTTCGGCAATTTCGCGCCGCGTGAAGATGGCGCGGAATTCGGCCTCGTAATCCTCCGCGAAGAAGACATTGTGGTGCGACAACTCGAAGCCTGCGGTCGGCGCGCGGATGCACCAGGTGATGGCCGACAGCGACCTTTGCTCGCGCTTCACGGCCGGCACCGCGCCCACAGCCCCCAGTGAAGGCAGTGCTGCCACATCGCCATTGAACACCACCGCATCGGCCTCGATGCGCTCATCGCCAGCCAGCACGACGCCCGCGGCGCGGCCATCCTTCACGATGATCTGCCGCACATCCGCATCGCAGCGCAGCTGCGCGCCCTGGCGTTGCGCCAGGCCGAGCAACGCATCCGCCAGCGAGCGCATCCCACCTTCCAGCAACCACACGCCGTCCTGTTCCACGTGGGCTACCAGCATCAGTGTCGCCGGCGCCGACCAGGGCGAGGACCCCACATAAGTCGCATAGCGCCCGAACAACTGCCGCAACCGCGGGTCATGGAAGTGATCGCCAAGCGCGGCCCACATGCTGCGCCAGGGCACCGTTTCCATCAGCGCGCCGAGCTTTGTGATGCCCACGCGCTGCACCAGGTCCAAGGGCGATGGCCGTTCCGCCGCGATGAACGACCCCGCCAAGGTCCGGTAAATCCGCGCCGACCGCGCGACGAAATCGCGATACCCGCGTGCTTCTCCTGCGCCGGCGAATTCCCCTATTGCGGCGACACTGCGCTCCACATCGGCGAATAAATCCAACCGCCCGCCTTTGCGCCAGGCATGCCGCGCCAGAACCTCCGGCGCATGCAGCGCCACGGCATCCGCCAGGCGCTCACCCGCATCGGCGAACAATGCCTCGAACACCCAACGCATGGTGAACACCGTAGGGCCGGCGTCGATGCCAATCCCCTGCACGTCCACATGCCGCATCTTGCCGCCATGCGATGCCGCGCGCTCCAGCACGATAACTTCCGCTCCGCGCCGCGCCAAATCCGCCGCTGCCGACAGGCCACCCACGCCGGCGCCGATGACAATCACCTTCATGACCGCGGGCGGCCCCGGCAACTTTGCAGACGCCTCACGAGGCCAGCGTCCCGTTCCAACGCAGGAAGCCCAACCTCCGCCAATGGTGGATGATGATCGCGACGCCGGTCAGCAGCGGGATGGCCCACATGCCCGGATGCAGCGCCAATTCCGGCATGATTCGCACCGAGCCGAACGCCATGAAGGCCGTGTAGACAGAGATGCCGCAGCCCACGAGGCCCTTGAGGTGCTCGCGCTGCCACATCTGCCGTGGCGGGTTGGGGTTCAGGATGAAGTTCAGGTTGGTCCAGGCGGTGGCGATGCCGACGATCGACAGGCCCACCAGCAGGTATTGCCCGGCCAGGATGCCTTGCGCCGCGCAGTTGATCGCCGCCGCGGCCAGCACCGGTTGCAGCCACAGATTGAAGGGCCGCCGATTGGCCGCGTGGTCGCGCCGGTTCAGCACCGACTGCCAGCCATACCAGGCCAGGTTCACGGTCAGGATTCCCATATGCAGCATCAGCCACCCGAAGATCGCGCGCAGGAATGTCGCGTCGAACATGCCTTCCAGATGCGGGTGTGTGCCGATCGGGTCCAGCAGTGTCAGACACGACATACAGATCGCGAAGGCACCCGTGGCCAGCATGCAGATGGTGAAAACCTTGCCCCATTTGCGATGCGTATCGCCGCCCTTGCGGCCAATGATCGGCACCCAGAACGCGATCGCGCCCGTCGCGCCCGTGGCGATGTGCGCGGCGATCAGGGCGTGGAAAATGTGGAGTTCCATGGTCGGGCACTCGGTGCGTGATCGCAATGATGACACCTGCGGGTTCGCTATGTAAAGTTCGACGATCATGAGCAACGCGTCGGCCGTCTTCACGCCCCCACGCCCCAGCCCTGGGGCTGCGGTGATGAACCTGTTGCGCGTGATGCTGCAGGGCGATGGCGATTTGCTGACCTTGGTGCCGCGCTATGCGTATCGGGTGCGGACGGGGTGGCTTGGGTGGTCGCGGCGTTCCACGCTGATCGTGAACGACCCGGCCGAGGTGCGGCGCGTGCTGTCGGACCAGGGCGGCATTTTCCCGAAATCCGACCTGATGGTCGACGCGCTGGACCCGCTGATCGGCGATAGCATTTTCACGAGTTCCGGCGCGGTGTGGCAGCGCCAGCGCCGCATGATCGACCCGTCGCTGTCCATGATGCGCGTGAACCGCGCCTTCCCCGCCATGGCCGATGGCTGCGCCGCGATGGAAGACAAACTCGCCGAGGCCGCGGCCGAAAAACGCCCCGTCAGCCTGGACCTGACGATGTCCCACCTGACGGCCGACATCATCTGCCGCACGGTATTTTCCACCACGCTCGACAGCCAGGTGGCGCATGATGTGTTCGACGCCTTCACCCTGTTCGAACGCAGCGTGGCGCAGGTGAAAATCCGCCGGCTGATCTTCGACCCGGCCTTCAAGAAAGTCCCGCAGGAAGCGCATGTGTTGGAAGCCTGCCGGCTGATCCGCGCGCATCTGGGCGATCTGCTGGACACCCACCTGGCGGAAGGCGCGAACTACGACGACATCTGCCAACAAGTGATCGAAGCGCGCGACCTCGAAACCGACACCCGCTTCACGCGCGAAGAACTGATCGACCAGCTCGGCGTGCTGTTCCTGGCGGGCCACGAAACCTCGGCCAGCGCGCTGACCTGGGCCTTCTACCTCCTGGCCTCGCAACCCGCCTTGGTCACCCGCATCCGCGCCGAAATCGAAGCCGTCACCGGCGGCGGCGAGATCGGTTTCGA
>JAAFHD010000161.1 GCA_013298245.1 Alphaproteobacteria bacterium | reverse complement strand
TGGGCTCGGTGCTGGTGCGCCTGGTGGTGCCGGCGGCTGCGATGGGTGCCGCGTTTTGGGCGGAGGCGCGGGGTTTCGGGCTGTTCCACTGGCTGGGGCTGCCGTTCTGGGTGGTGGTGCCGGTCGCGGTCGTGCTGTTGGATTTCCTGATCTATCTGCAGCACCGCGTGTTCCATGCGCTGCCGTGGCTGTGGCGGCTGCACCGTGTGCATCATGCGGATACCGAGATGGATGCGACCACGGGGCTGCGCTTCCATCCGCTGGAAATTCTGCTGTCCGTCTTCATCAAGATGGCGGCGGCGGTTTTGCTGGGGATTCCGCCTGAGGCGATGCTGATCTTCGAAGTGCTGCTGAACGCGTCATCGATGTTCGAACACGCGGCCATCACGCTGCCCCCGCGCCTGGATGCGGCGCTGCGCCAGGTGATCGTGACGCCGAGCCTGCATCGCATTCATCACAGCGAACGCCGGCACGAGACGGACAGCAATTTCGGCTTCAACCTGTCGGTGTGGGATCGGTGGTTGGGCACACTGCGCGCGACGCCGGATGGGCCGATCACGCTTGGCATTGGCGAATACAATGCGGCGCGCGACCAGCGGTTGGACCAGCTGGTCGTGCAGCCCTTCCGCCGCGAATAGGCGCAGCACAGCATGGCAATAGGGCTCATCGATTGGCCGGCGGGGCGCAATCGTGGTCAGGTTCTGCATCCCAGCGCAAAGCACCACGCCATGACACAGCACCCAACCCAGCATCGAAGCCCCGGCCGGCTTGTCCTGCTGCCCTGCATCGCGCTGGCAAGCATGCTCGGCTTCACGCCGGCCACAGCGCAGCCGCAGCCCACGCAGCGAAATGTCTGCGTGCAGAACAACACCAGCGAAATGCTGCGCGCGAAGTTCACGTTCTGGGTCGCGGGTCGGGTGAACTTCGCTTCCAGCTGGCAGTCGATACCGGGCGGTGGGCGCGGCTGCGCCAACAACCAACAGGGCAACGTGCGCATCGAAGTCGACATCTTCGACCCAAGAATATCCTCTTGGGGAAACCTGTGCATTCGGGAAAGCAGCTCGCCGAACAATGTGCTGATGGACGTGCAAGCGAGTGGTCCTGGCGCCACTTCGTCAGACCCAAATCAATGCCCGGTTCGTTGAAGCGGCGTCAGTAGACCCGGCCCACCGCGGCACTGTCGCGCAGGCCCTCGCGCGCTTCGGCAACACTTTCGGTCAGATGGCGCAGATACTCCTCGACCACCGTGTCGTGGATCGGGTTCAGGTGCATGTGCATGCCATGGCCATCGGCCATGCGGCCGGGCAGCCAGCCGCGCGCATCCAACGCGGCCGCGATGCGCCCGGTGTCCAGGCCCGCATCCTTCGGGCGGAAGACGAAGATCGCGTGCGGTGACGGCGTCAGAATATCGAAGGCTTGCGTGGCTTCGATGCCGGCCATCAGCCGCGCCTTGGCGTCCATGATGCGCCGCGCGGCGCGGATGTAGCCGGCTTCACCCAGGTGGTGCATCACGGCCCAGGCGGCAGCGACCGCGCCGCCAGGCCGCGTGCCCTGGCTGGTGTAGGCGACGTAAGGGCCGCGCGCCCAGGCCGCACTTTCGAAGCGGTGATGCGCGCGCAGGGTTTCGTCCGCCACCAGCAGCAGCGATGCGCCCTTCGCGGCCATGCCGTGCTTGTGGATGTCGGCGCTGATGGAGGTGACGCCGGGGACGCGGAAATCCCAAGGCGCCAGCGTGTGGCCCATGCGTTCGAGGAAGGGGGACAGGAAGCCGCCGACGCAGGCATCCACGTGCAACCAGGTGTCGCGTTTTTGCGCGACGACGCCGAGTGCGGTGATGTCGTCGATGATGCCGTAGGGGTAGCAGGGGGCGGAGCCGACGAGTGCGATGGTGTCGGCATCCATCGCCGCTTCCATCGCCGGCACGTCGGCCGCGAAGCCCGCGCCCACCGGCACGCGGCGCACCGTGATGCCGAGGTACCAGGCGGCGCGGTCGAAGGTCAGGTGCGCGGTTTCGGGCAGCACGATGTTGGGGTGTGCGCGGCCTGCGCGCTCCCGCGCCGCCAGCATCGCCAGGAAAATGCTTTCGCTGCCGCCGGAGGTGAAGGTTCCGCCCGCGGCGGGCCCGGCGTGCATCAGGGACAGGCCCATTTCCACGACGTCGCGTTCCAGTTTCGCGAGGCTGGGGAAGGCGCGCTGGCCCAGGTTGTTTTCGGTGAAATACGAGAGGTAGGCCTGTTTCTGCACGCGCTCCAGTTCTTCATCCAGGTAGTAGAAGAAGACCGCCATGCGGCCCTGTTTCCAGGAATAGTCGCGCGCCTTGGCGGCTTCGAGTGCAGCAGAAATTTCGGGCCAGGCCTGGCCGGTGGGGGGCAGCGTCTTCATGGTCGTCTCCGGGCTTTTGGACAGTGCAGCACGGGTGGGCGCGTCCGCCAATCTGGTTGCGGTCGGGCCGTGCGCGCCGCAGGATGCGCGACCCGCAAGGAGAGCATCCATGATCGCCCGTCGCCCCCTGATGGCCGCCGCCTTGGCCGCACCCGCTGCCGCGCTGGCGCAGAACACGCGCGTGCTGCGCTTCGTGCCGCAAGCGGATGTGTCGGTGCTGGACCCGCTTTGGTCCACCGCCTTCGTCAGCCGCAACCATGCCTATCTGGTGTACGATACGCTCTATGGGCTGGACGCGAATTTCCAGCCGCAGCCACAGATGGCCGAGGGCCATGTGGTGGAGGATGCCGGCCGAACCTGGACCATCACGCTGCGCCCCGGCCTGCGCTTCCATGATGGGGAGCCAGTGCGGGCGTCGGATTGTGTGGCATCCCTGCGCCGCTGGGGTGCGCGCGATGCGTTTGGGCAGGCGCTGTTCGCCGCGACGGATGAACTGGTTGCGCTGGACGATCGCCGCTTCCGTTTCCGGCTGAACAAGCCGTTCCCGTTGCTGCCGGCGGCGCTGGGCAAGACCACGGTGACGGTGCCCTTCATCATGCCGGAGCGCCTGGCGCGCACCGATGCGGCGACGCAGGTGACGGAGATCATCGGCTCTGGCCCATATCGCCTGGGCGAACGCGTGCCCGGCGCGCGCACCGTCTACAATCGTTTTGATGGCTATGTGCCGCGCCCCGATGGCACGCCCAGCTTCACCGCCGGCCCCAAGGTCACGCATCTGGATCGCGTCGAATGGATCGTGATGCCCGATGGCGCGACCGCCGCGGCCGCGCTGCAAGCGGGCGAGGTGGATTGGTGGGAACAGGCGCTGACCGACCTGCTGCCCACGCTGCGGCGCAACCGCAATATCGAAGTGACGACGCTGGAGACGACAGGCTTCATCGGCTTTCTGCGCTTCAACCATCTGCAGCCGCCGTTCAACAATCCGGGTGTGCGGCGCGCGATTCTGGGTGCGGTGAACCAGGCCGATTTCATGCAGGCGATCGTCGGCACCAATGCCGAGCTGTGGCGGCAGAATGTGGGCGTGTTCACGCCCGGCACGCCGCTGGCATCCGATGAAGCGCTGGCACCGCTGACAGGCCCGCGCGACCTGGACCGCGTGCGGCGCGAGTTGGCAGCGGCGGGCTATAACGGACAGCGCATGGTGCTGATCGTGGCGTCTGACATTCCGTTCGTGCGCGCCATGAGCGAGGTGGGCGCCGATATGTTCCGCCGGATTGGCATGAACATCGATGTGCAGTCGCTGGACTGGGGCACGGTGCTGCAACGGCGCACCAGCCGGGAGCCTGTGGAACGCAATGGCTGGTCGGCGTTTTTCACCTGGGGTGGCGGGTTGGATTTTGCTTCTCCCGCAGGGCATCTCGGGCTGCGCGGCAATGGCACCAATGGTTGGATCGGCTGGCCCGACAGCCCCGAGTTGGAACGGCTGCGCGACAGCTGGTTTGATGCGCCGGACCTGGCCGCGCAACAGGCCATCACGCGGCGCATCCAGGCGCAGGCGATGGCGGATGTGCCGATGGTACCGGTCGGGCAGTACTTCCTGACCACGGCGCATCGGCGCAATGTGTCGGGCATATTGGGTGGCGTGCCGTCGTTCTGGAATGTGCGGAAAAGCTGATGCGGATTGGTGTGATTGGCCTCGGCCGAATGGGTGGCAATATCGCGCGGCGCCTGGCGCGCGCGGGCGTTGCGGTGGCGGTGTTCGACACGGACGCGCCGGCGCGTGCGGCGCTGCGTGATGAGGGCTGCACGCCGGCGGACAGCCTGGCGGCGCTGGTCGCATCCCTGCCAGCACCGCGCGCGGTCTGGGTGATGGTGCCGGCCGGCGGGCCGACGCAGGCCACGCTTGATGCGCTGCTGCCGCTGCTGTCGGCGGGCGATACGGTGATCGAGGGCGGCAATTCCTTCTGGAAGCATTCGCGCGATCGTGCGGCGGATTTCGCCGACAAGGGCGTGCATTATTTGGATGTGGGAACGTCTGGCGGCGTGTGGGGCCTGGCGCGCGGCTATTGCCTGATGATCGGCGGCGATGCGGATGCGGTGGACGCGCTAGCAGATGTGTTTGATGTGCTAGCACCCGGCGAGGCATCGGCCCCGCCGACGCCCGGGCGCGCGCCTGGCGGCACGGCGCAGCGCGGCTGGCTGCATTGCGGCGGGCCGGGTGCGGGGCACTACGCCAAGATGGTCCATAACGGGATCGAATACGGCATGATGCAGGCCATGGCCGAGGGCCTGGACATGCTGGAAAACGGCCCGCTGGACCTGCCCGTGGGTGAGATCACGGAGGTATGGCGGCGGGGTTCCGTGGTCGCATCCTGGCTGCTGGATTTGACGGCGCAGGCCTTGGCGCAGGACCCGGCGCTGGAGGGCTTTTCCGGCCATGTCGGCGATAGTGGCGAGGGGCGCTGGACAGTGGATACGGCGGTGGAAAATGCCATCCCGATTCCGGTGTTGGCGGCCTCGCTGTGGACGCGTTTCGACAGCCGTCGCGCGGATAGTTTTGCCAACAAGGCGCTGTCGGCGATGCGCAAGGGATTCGGCGGGCATCTGGAAACCAAGTGATGGCGCACCGCATCCTGCTGATGGGTGTTTCGGGCAGCGGCAAATCCACCATCGGGCCGTTGCTGGGGGCGGCGCTGGGGGTGGAATTCGCGGATGCCGATGCGTTTCACCCGCCAGCCAATATCGAGAAAATGTCGCGCGGCGAGGCGCTGACGGATGCGGACCGCGCGCCATGGCTGGACGCGATTGGCGCGTGGTTGGGCGCGCAGGCCGGCGGAATTGCTGGCTGTTCGGCGTTGAAGCGCGCGTATCGGGACAGGCTGCGCGCGCTGGCACCGGGCTTGCGCGTGCTGCATTTGTCGGGTGATGCGGCGATGATCGCCACACGGCAATCGGCCCGCAGCGACCACTTCATGCCGGCCAGCCTGATGGCCAGCCAGTTTGCCACGCTGGAAGCGCCAGGTGCTGATGAGGGCGCGATCATCCTGGATATCGGCGCGCCGCCGGATGTGTTGGTCGCGACCGCGCTTGCAGCCTTGCGCGGCGCTGACGCATCCTGAACGACACAGGGAGAATGATGATGGACAGCTACGTGCATGGCGCGAGTGCGACTGAATTGCTGGGCGGCACCATCGGCGCCAACCTGGCCGCGACCGTGGCACGTTTTCCGGACAGGCCGGCACTGGTGGCGCGCGCGCAGGATGTGCGCTGGAGCTATGCGGAGTTCTATCGCCGCGTGGAGGACCTGGCGGCGAACCTGCTGGCGTTGGGGCTGGACAAGGGCGATCGCGTCGGCATCTGGTCGCCCAACAATGCCGAATGGGCGTTGACGCAGTATGCGACCGCGATGGCGGGCCTGGTGCTGGTGAACATCAACCCAAGCTATCGCTTGTCCGAAGTGGACTACGCGCTGAACAAGGTGGGCTGCGTGGCGCTGGTGGCCGCGACGGCTTTCAAGACCAGCGCGTATGTCGCGATGATCGAGGAACTGGGTGCCGCACGCCTGCCCACGCTGAAGCACCGTATCCAGGTGGGCGGGCCGGCGGTGGCGGGGTGGATGCCGTTCGCCGATCTGGCGGAGCCCGCGGGGCATGCGGCGAAGGCGCGGCTGGCGGAGATTTCCGCCACGCTGCAATCGGATGACCCGATCAACATCCAATTCACGTCAGGCACCACCGGCGCGCCGAAGGGTGCGACGCTGACGCACCACAATATCCTCAACAACGGCTATTTCACCGCGCGCGCGCAGCGGATCACCGAGCACGACAAGATCTGCATCCCGGTGCCGCTGTATCACTGCTTCGGGATGGTGATGGGCAATCTGGGCTGCACGACGCATGGCGCCTGCATGGTCTATCCGTCCGAAGGTTTCGATCCGCTGGCCACACTGGAGGCCATCGAGGCGGAGCGCTGCACCAGCCTCTATGGCGTGCCGACGATGTTCATCGCACAGCTGGATCATCCGGAGTTCAAGCGCTTCGACTTGTCATCGCTGCGCACCGGAATCATGGCGGGTTCGCCCTGCCCGATCGAGGTGATGAAGCGCGCGATTTCGGACATGCATATCAGCGAGGTCACCATCGCCTATGGGATGACGGAAACCTCGCCCGTCAGTTTCCAATCTTCCATCGAAGACAGCATCGAGCGGCGGGTTTCGACCGTGGGCCGCGTGCATCCGCATGTGGAGGTGAAGATCGTGGATGGCGAAGGGCGCGTGGTGTCGCGTGGCGCCACCGGTGAACTGTGCACGCGCGGGTATTCGGTGATGCTGGGCTATTGGGATGACGAGGCGCGCACGCGCGAAGCCATTGATCCCGCGGGCTGGATGCACACCGGCGACCTCGCGGTGATCGATGAGGAAGGCTTCTGCAACATCGTCGGGCGCATCAAGGACCTGGTGATCCGCGGCGGCGAGAACATCTATCCGCGTGAGGTGGAGGAGTTCCTGTATCGCCACCCGAAGATCGCCGATGTCCAGGTGATCGGCGTACCTGATGCGCGCTATGGCGAGGAGCTTTGCGCGTGGATCAGGCTGAAGCCTGGTGAGGAAGCAACACCCGCCGATATACAGGAATTCTGCCGCGGGCAGATCGCGCACTACAAGGTGCCGAAGTTGATCCGCTTCGTGGATGCCTTCCCGATGACCGTCACCGGGAAGGTGCAGAAATTCATCATGCGGGAGCGCATGATCGAGGAGCTGGGGATCGCGGTGCAGAAGACCGCTTAATCCAGCCGCGCGCCCGCAGCCACCCAGGCCAGCAGGCGCGCGCGTTCGGCCTCTGTGATCCCGGTGGAATTGTTGGGTGGCATGGCTTCGGTGCGCACCTGCGCCGACCAGGATTGCGCCTGGCGCCGCACCTGGTTGGGCGTGTGCAGCACCACACCCTTGGGCGGCGCCGCGAAGGCCGTGTTGCTGGGGCGTGGCGCGTGGCATTCCACGCAGCGCGCGGCCATGATCGCCTGCACCTCCGCGAAGGGCACGGCCTGCGCAGGTGCGGCCGCGCGCTTCGGCGGTGCGATGAACACCGCCACCAGCACCACCACCGCACCACCCAGCAGCCAGAAATCATACGCCGCGATGCCGCGATGCCGCAGGTTGAAGAATTGCCGCACCAAGGCACCCGCAAACGCCATCGCCACCAGCAGCAACCAGGCCTGCTCGTGCTGCCAGAACATCGGGTAATGCGGGCTCAACATGATGAAGATGACGGGCAGCGTCATGTAGTTGTTGTGCACGCTGCGCTGCTTGCCCCAGCCGCCCCAGCGCGGGTCGATCGGGCCGTTCGCGACGACGGCCGCGACCATCTTTTTCTGGCCGGGGATGATGATCATCAGCACATTCGCGGCCATGATGGTGCCGATCATCGCACCCACTTGCAGGTAT
>JAAFHD010000160.1 GCA_013298245.1 Alphaproteobacteria bacterium | reverse complement strand
TTCTCAAGCGCGTGCGCGATGCGCGCCCGGCGCTGACGCTATCTGGCCTGGAATACTTCGCCGATGCGGCGCGCCGCGCTGGCGAGAAATCCGGCGCCGAGGTGACGGCCGGCAGCATCACTGCCCTGCCCTATGCGGATGCCAGTTTCGATGTGGTCACCAGCCTGGATGTGCTGTGCCACATGGCGGTGGACCAGCCCGCCGCGCTGTCGGAAATTCATCGCGTGCTCGCACCTGGTGGCCAGGTGGTGATGAACCTGCCGGGCTTGCCCTGGCTGCGGTCTTCGCATGATGTGCGGGTGCATACCGCGCGGCGCTACACGCGGGCCAGTGCGAGCCAAGCCTTCACCGCCGCCGGGTTCACCCAGGTGCGCGCGCGCTACTGGAATACGCTGCTGCTGCCGATCATGATCATCCAGCGCAAGGTGCTGGCGCGCGGCGCCGATGCGCCGTCCGATGTCGCGCATTTCCCGCGCTGGCTGGATGCGTCGCTGTTTGCTGTCACCCAGGTTGAACGCGGCCTGGCCGCGCTGGGTCTTCCGTTTTCCGCCGGCGGTTCGGTCATCGTGACCGCGCGCCGGGCTTGAAGGATTGAACCATGTCCGCTGTCGGGCTTTCCATTGTCGTGCCGGTCTATCGCGGGGCCGCCACCGTGGGCGCGCTGGTCGAGGCGCTGTCTGACCTCAAGCCCGCCGGTGGCTTGGAAATCGTGCTGGTGAATGACGGTTCGCCCGATGACAGCGGCGATGTCATCCGGGCACTTCTGCCGACCGCCCGCGTGCCCATCACCTATCTGGAACACGCGCGCAATTTCGGCGAGCACAACGCGGTCATGACCGGGCTGCGGCACGCCCGCGGCGCCTATGTCATCACCATGGATGACGATCTGCAGAACCCGCCCGAGGAAGTGGTGCGCCTGTATGACCATGCGCGCATCGGTGGCTGGGACGTGGTCTATACGCGCTACGCCAAGAAGGAACATGAGGGCTGGCGCAACCTCGGTTCGCGCTTCGCGAACAAGGTCGCCGATTGGCTGCTGGACAAGCCGAAAGGGCTGTACCTTTCCAGCTTCCGCTGCATGTCCGCCTTCGTGGTCGAACAGGTCACGAAATACCGCGGCCCCTACCCCTATGTGGACGGGCTGATCATGCAGGTGACGCAGCGCATCGCCAGCATCGAGGTCGCGCATTATCCGCGCGCCGTCGGGCGTTCCAACTACACGCTGAAGCGGCTGGCTTTGCTGTGGTTGAACCTGGCGACCAATTTTTCCGTCGTGCCGTTGCGCATCGCGGTGTTTGCGGGTGCGGCGCTGGGTGCGATGGGCATGCTGCTGGCCGCCTTCGTCGTGCTGGAAGCAATCCTGGGCTACACGCCGCCCGGCTGGGCCAGCACCATGACCATCTACCTGCTGCTGACCGGCGTGCAGTTCATGGTCCTGGGTGTGATGGGCGAATATGTCGGCCGCGCCTTCCTCTCGGCCAACGGCAAGCCGCAGGGTGTGGTGCGCGAGGCCATTCCCGCGCGCGATCCCGAACGCGTGTCGTGACGCCCTATTGGGCGGCGCTGGGGGCGGCGATCACGTCGTCGATGGTCGGCCAGATCTTGCTGAAGGCCGGCACCGGCGATGGCACGGGCAGCTTCATCGCGCAGCTGTTCCGCTGGCAGACCATGGTGGGCCTGGGCTGCTACGGCTTGGGCGCGCTGCTGTATATCGTGGCGCTGCGGAAAATTCCGATGAGTGTGGCACTGCCCTGCACGGCGGCGAGCTATGTGCTGATCGCGCTGATCGGCTGGTGGGCGTTCAATGAACCCATGGGCATGCAGAAGGTGGCCGCCGTGCTGTTGATCGCGACCGGGGTGGCGCTGCTGGCGACGGCGTGAGGCCAGCCGCCGTGCAGGGTTTGATCCCACCGGCGACGTCATGCGTGGTCTATGCTGTCGTCGAGGGGGCAGCATTGCCATCACATGATCTGTTCGCACTGGTTCGCCGCGGGCGGTCATGGGCCGCCGATGCCGGCGATGCCGACCAGGCGCATCTGGCGCGCGACTGCGCCGATCTGGCCGGGGAGACGCCGACTGCATGGCGCCAGCGCATGGCCGCGCTGGACCCGCGCATGCGCGGCACCGAAGACCGGCACGAGGCCTGACAAATCTTCAAGACGCGCCCCCAGAAGGCTGCCACGGTCACCGAAACCGTGCAGGAGACCATCACCATGAACGCAACCGACCAGGAAGCTCCGCGCATTTTCCCCACGCTGCGGTGCAGGGACGCGGATGCCATGATCCGCTGGCTGGTGGAGGTGCTGGGTTTCCGCGAGCATGCGGTGCATCGCAACGACGGCGTCGTGCAGCATGCGGAACTGGCCTTTGGACGTTCCATGCTGATGCTGGGCCAAGAGCGGGACGACGCCTATGGCGCGCTGGTCGGTGCGCAAGGCGGGCGGCGGACGGATGCGCTGTATGTCGCCGTCGATGACCCGGATGCCTTGCATGCCAAGGCTGTCGCGGCGGGCACGCGGATCGAGATGGCGTTGCGCGACACCGACTATGGCAGCCGCGAATTCGCCTGCCGGGACCCAGAGGGCAATCTTTGGTCCTTCGGCACGTATTGGCCGCGGGCGTGATGCGCCGTTAACCGTCGCTTAGGGGGCACCCGGCTAAATCTGCCGGCACCAAGACGGAGACGCCCCTCATGCTGCTGCAACTGGATACCCTGCCGCCCCCCGCGCAGACCTTGCCGCCGGTGCCGCGCAGCATCGCCCTGCCCGATCTGAAGCTGCCCAATCTGTATGATGGCCTGCCGGCGGCCGGCCCCTCCCTGCCCACCAGCCTGCCCGCCGCCATGACGGAAGCCGAGACAGCGCTGCTGTCCACGCTGGCGTCCAAGGCCGAACGCGTGGTCGAATTCGGCTGCGGTGGCAGCACGCGGTTGATGCTGGCGGCCGGTGCCGGGCGGCTGCTCTCCATCGATTCGGATGCCAACTGGCTGCAACGCGTCGCCGCAGCGCCGGAGGTCGAGGCCGCCGCGGTGCATGGCCGCTTCACGCCCTGGCATGTCGATATCGGCCCGACCGGCGATTGGGGCTGGCCCATGGGCACGGTCAGTGCGGACACCGCCTGGCGCTATTGGGGCGCGCCCTGGCTGGTCATGCCGCGCGCCGAACTTGTGCTGGTCGATGGACGTTTCCGCATCGCTTGCGCGCTGGCCGCGCACGGCCGCATGGCCGCCGGCGGGCATGTCGCGGTGCATGACTGGTGGCCGCGCCGAGCCTACCAGGAGGCACTGGCGCCGTTCTTCGATGTGGTGGGTTCGGCCGGCACGCTCGCACTGTTGCAGCCACGCGCGGTGACGCCTGGGGTGATGGCGGCGGCGCTGGAAAAATTCGGCGCCGATCCGCGCTGAACCAGACCGGTTTCACCGCATGAGGATGCGGTTTGACAAGTCTAGCTCGTTGTTTTGTCGCATTTTTCGAGTCGCTACGCGTGTCCGTTTCGCTTGAAAATGCTCTAACAGGCTGCTGAAAAACTGGCGGTTGAGGGCTGGCGAGGGAATTTTCGTGCCAAGGGGAGGGCACGAAAGGCCGGGACGAAGCCAGGATGTTGTTCATCCTGGCGAGGCACGAACGAATCGTGCGCGGAAATGACCCGCCAGACCGACCCGTCCAGTTTTTCAGCAGCCTGCTAAAGCCGACGCAATTCCACGAACAGGTTGTTGGCCGGCAGCGCGGTCACGATGGGTGGCGCGAAGCCTTGCGCGGCGGCCACCACATCCTCAAGCGCGCGCACGCCCCATTCGGGGTTCTCGGCGCGCAGTCGTTCATCGAAGGCCTGGTTGCTGTCCACCATCGCCCCGCCCACGCGATAGGGGCCATAGAGGAACAGCGCGCCACCCCGCGCCAGCACGCGCGCAGCACCGCGCAGCAATCCCTCAGTCGCGGCCCAGGGTGCGATGTGGATCATGTTGATGCACAGCACCGCATCGGCGCCGATCGCGGGCCATTCGCCGGCGGCGTCCAGCGCCAGGGGAGGTGCGATGTTCGGCACGCCCGCGCACCAGGCCGCGATCGAAGCCCGCGCTTCGGGCTGCGGATCGGAAGGCTGCACCCACAAATCCGGCCGCGCCTGGCCGATCCATAAGGCGTGTTCGCCACTGCCCGACGCCACTTCCAACAGCCGCGCGCCGTGCGCCAGGTGCTGCAGCAGTGCTGCCAGGATGGGCTCACGATTGCGCGCGGCGGCGGGCGCTTCGCGCCGCGCATCGCTCACGCGAATTTTTCCGGATACAGCCCGCGCAATCCCGCTTCGCTCGCATCACACCGCCCACGCTCGGTGATCAGCCCCGTCACCAGCCGCGCGGGCGTCACGTCAAAGGCCGGATTGGCCGCCGCACTGCCAGGTGCTGTCACCTGCACACGCCGCAGCACGCCATCCGCATCCGGCCCTGTCAGGTGCGTCACCTCCGCCGCGGCGCGTTCCTCGATGGGGATTTCCGTCACCCCATCGCTCACGCGCGGATCGAAGGTCGAATGCGGCAGCGCCACCCAGAAGGGCACGCCATTGTCGCGCGCCGCCAGCGCCTTCAGATAGGTGCCGATCTTGTTCGCGACATCGCCCCGCCGCGTCACCCGGTCGGTGCCGACAATCACGATATCGACCTCGCCGTGCTGCATCAGATGCCCGCCGGCATTGTCCGCCACCACCGTGTGGCGCACGCCATGCGCGCCCAGTTCGAAAGCAGTCAGCGCGGCACCCTGGTTGCGCGGCCGCGTCTCATCCACCCAGACATGTACATCGATGCCCGCATCATGCGCCTGGTAGATGGGTGACAGCGCGGTGCCGTAATCCACCGTCGCCACCCAGCCGGCATTGCAATGCGTCAGCACGTTCACCCGGCCGCGCCGGGCCGCGATTTCAGCCAGCAGCGGCAGGCCATGCGCACCGATCAGCCGGCAGGTCTCCACATCGTCATCGGCGATCGCGGCGGCTTCGGCATAGGCGGTGGCGGCGCGTGCCTCAGGCGGCAGATTGGCCAGCCGTGCGACCATGCGTTGCAGCGCCCAGCGCAGGTTGATGGCGGTGGGGCGCGTCTCGCCCAGCATGTCCGCCACCGCGTGCAGCGTATCGGGCGCGCGGCGCATCGCCAGCGCCAAGCCATATGCAGCGACTGCGCCGATCAACGGCGCGCCGCGCGTCTGCATGGTGATGATGGCGCGCGCCGCGTCATCAGCGGTTTCCAGGCGCAGTTCCTCGACCCGCCAGGGCAGCATGGTCTGGTCCAGGATGCGCACACCCCAGCCATCGGCATCCAGCCAGACAGAACGATAATCGCGGCCATGGATCTTCATGCGCGCCCCATGCCGCAGGCCGCGCGCCCTGCCAAGCGGCGGCGCGCGCATTGTCACATGGCCGAAAGCTACGCCACCAGATGCGGCGCCGCCCCATGCATCCAGCGCGCGATGCCCATCGCCTTCGCATCCTGGTGCGGCTGGCCGATCACCTGCACGCCGACCGGCATGCCCGCCACCGCCATCACCGGCACCGTCACCGCGGGGCAGCCCAGCGCGGAGGTCGCGGCATTGCAGGATGGGTCGCCCGTGGGGCGCGGGTTGTCATCTGCGTTTGGCGCGTTGGGGTTCCAGAAGGGCGCGGGGCCGGGGCAGGCCAGCGCCAGCAGCGCATCATAGCGCGGCGCCAATGCGGCCTGTGCCGCGCGCATCGCCGCGCGCAATTCCATCGCCGCGATGTAGTCCTCCTGCACCCAGGCCGCACTCGCATCCAGCCGCGCGATCATGCGGCGCGAGAGCTTGTCGCGCGCCAGATTGCGGAAGGCCCAGCGGTTCTCGAAGGCGGTGATTTTTGTGCCGATGGCCATCGCGTCCGCCACCGCCGTTTCCAATGCCGCCAATGCTGGATCATCCTCGGGGAAGACCACCTCCGCGGGCAGGGATTTCACGTATTGGATAAAGGCCATCTGGCTCGCGCCATCGATGCGCGGCCAGCATTCCGTGCGCAGCACCCCCAGGCGCACAGGCCGCACCGGGTCCGGCGTCGAGAGCGGCCCCAGCAGCCCCGGCGTGCCCGGATCACCGCCCACGCGGCGGCTGATTTCGCGCGCCACCAGCCACGCATCCTGGGCGCTGTTCGCATGCGGGCCGGCGGTGGACTGGCTGGTGCCCTGGCGTTCGCCGCGATGCACGCCGCCCTGGGTCGGCTTCAGCGCCCAATTCCCGCAATAGGCGGCGGGGCGGATGATGGAACCGGCCACCTGCGTGCCGATCGCCACTGGCACGAAGCCCGCCGCCACCGCGGCCGCGCTGCCGGATGAGCTGCCACCTGGCGTGCGCGCGGTGTTCCATGGGTTGGTGGTTGGTCCAGGCTCGCTCATGCCGAGCTCGGTCGTGACGGCTTTGGCCAGGATGATCGCACCCGCCTCGCGCAGCGCCTGCACCATGGCGGAATCGCGCTTCGGCCAGTTCCCGTCATAGGCACGGCAGCCCATCTGGGTGGGCATGTTCGCCGTCTCGATCAGGTCCTTGATGGCGACGGGCATGCCGTCGATGGGCGACAGCGCGCGACCCTCGGCCCGGCGTTTGCTGGCGGCATCGGCCGCTGCCCGCGCGCCGCGTTCATCGATGGCAACAAAAGCCTGCACGATGTGTTCGCGCGCGGCGATGCGCTCCAGGCATTGTTCCAGGAAGGCGCGCGCGGAGAGCACGCCCGCGGGCACGACATCGTGGAAGGTCACGCCACGCCATGATGGGTGATAGGTCATCGCCCCCTCGTCTTGTTGCCGCCAGCGTGGCCTGCAACGCCATGCGCCGGCAAGTGCCAATCAACGACGGGCGCAGGTGTAGCGGCGCAGCATCTCGCGCGCGGGCTGCGGCAGCGGGCGTTCGGCGGCAGCATTGGCGGTGGCTGTGCTGCAGTCGAACCAGAAATAATCGGCGGTTGGATCGACCAGCAGGCGCGTGGGCGCGCCGCCCGCCGCCAGCACGCCGAGGAAGGGCGCGGTGGAATGCCAGCCAAGCGGCGCCGATGCCGCCGGCAGCCGAGCGAAGCTGACAAAATCGGGATCGCCGAGTGCCGGGTCGCGCGCATCGCCCAGCGCCAAGGCCTGCACGGCGGCCAGATGCGCGCGCCAGGCGGCGGTGAATTTCGCCGTCTCCGCGCCATGCACCAGCGTGACCAGCAGCAGTGCCGCGATGATGGCGGGCGTCGCGCGCTGCAGCTGCGGCAACCAGCCGCGGCTGTGCAACGCCGCCAGGAAGGCCAGCAGTGCGACACCGCCGAACATCAGCGTGCGCAGGAAATACCGCGCCCAGCCGTGCAGCGTGGTGTCGAAGGCGAGCCACCAGACCAACAGCCCGGCCGCCGCGATGGCCAGCGCCACCCAAGGCCCGCGCCGCAGCGCCAGCGCCGCGCCAAACAGCGCCAGCGCACCGACCAGCGTGGCCGACAACGATCCCACCAGGTTGCCCGGCTGCATGAAACTCAGCGCCACGCGCGCCATGACTTCGGCGACATAGGGGTCGGGCGTGACCAGCAGCTTCATCGCCGCCCAGCCGGCCAGCGCGGGCAGCGCCAACAGCCCTGCGCGCCAACCAGCGGGGGATGCCGGCAGCAGCAGCACGGCCAGGCCGAGCACCCATAACAGCCCGGCCTCATGCGACAGCGCGGTCACCGCCAACGCGGCCGCTGCCAGCACCGCGCGCGGCGCGCCACCCGGCGTCCAGCACAGTGCCATGGCGGGCCAGAAGGCGGCGTGGGCGATCCACATTTCGGTGGGGAAGCCGAACACCATCGGGCAGAACAGCAGGGTGTAGGCGTG
>JAAFHD010000017.1 GCA_013298245.1 Alphaproteobacteria bacterium | reverse complement strand
GGCGGGAACGGCAATTGACCTCGGGCGGGGGGTTGGATGTGTCGCCGAGCTTCTCGCCGGATGGCACGCAGATCGTGTTCAATTCGGATCGCGGTGGCGACCAGCAGCTGTATGTGATGGATGCGTCGGGCGGTGGCGCGCGGCGCATCAGCTTCGGCAATGGGCGCTATGCGACGCCGGTGTGGTCGCCGCGTGGGGACTTGATTGCGTTCACGCGGTTTGGCCGTGGCGGCTTTGCGATTGGCGTGATGCGGCCGGATGGGTCGGGGGAGCGCATTCTGTCGGAAGGCTGGCAGATGGAGGGGCCGACCTTTGCGCCGAATGGGCGGGTGCTGATGTTTTACCGGGAGAGCCAGGCGCGGGATGCGCGGGGGTCGGGGTATTCGTCGCGGCTGGCGAGCATCGATATCGCGGGGTTCAATGAGCGGCAGGTGGTGACGCCGACGGATGCGAGTGATCCGTCGTGGAGTAATTTGTTGTCGTAGTTGGGGGGGGGGGTGCTTCGCGCATCTTGCTGGAACAGCCAGCGATGTTTCGGTTTACGCAACAGGCTTCGAGCCGAAAATAGAACAAATGCTTCGAGATTGAATCTACATGACGCTGACATCTGTAGCTGCGGCCGCGATGGCAAAACACTCTTGCCGTAGGTTGCGATGGGTTCCCCATTAACCTACCTGACAACGTCCGGTCCGCTGGTCTGTGTGCTACGCAATCGTCGGACGTAGTCCTCATGCTTTATGATGATTGCGTAATAGCGCGTGACATGCCCGGACACTCCCATCCCCGTCTGGCCGTTATCATCGATCTCGATGCCGTGCTCGATCACGCCATCTGCCGGCGAATCCTGCAGGTCCTTCATCTCGAACCGGAAGGCCTGCTTGGTGTCTCCGTATTTTCTGAGTTCGCACTTAATCCGTTTTTCCACAGCGGTGGCGGCGGCGAGGAATTCATCACGCGCCACGCGTTTTTTCGTTTTTTGGATATTAATTTGAAATACGCTGGCAGCAATAATGTATCTCCTTCGATTTTCTTTCATGAAGTTTATTGTTGTGGTCAATTTATCAATATCCTCCATCAAGCCGCGGAATGTTTTAATCCGTATTTTTACCTCGACTATGGCATCCGGCTCCAGGCTGCGTCCAATGATTATGTCAGTTCGTTTTGATTTAAGACGTGCCTTGGCAAGCTTGGCGTCTGTCGCTGTAAATGTATTACAGAAATGTCTGTTTAGGACCTCGACGCCGATATGCCTCCCTTGCTCCTCTAGAAATGCACGTGCGATATCCACAGTAAGAACATATTCCGTCGACGCCGCGCCGCCATGGTAGTCGGTCAATGAGTCCATGAACATCCGCGTTCTCATTGCGCCTTTTTTCAAACCATCGATAAAATCAGCTTCTTCTAGTCTGTCCATTAATAATTCCTTTGCGTAAATTATTATTACATATTTTGAATAAATCAAAAAAAAGATGGGTGAAGGCGGGTCGAATCTGTGACCTTGGTCGAATGACATTCTATCGAGCGACTTTTGACGTTTGAGCGGCGACAGTCGGCGCACGACAGACGAGTCGAACATACGCCGCAAACCGAGATACAATCAGACACGCGGGTAAGAACAACCCCCACCCCCTCAAAACACCACCACAGACCTGATCGACTCCCCCCGCTCCATCAACTCAAACCCATGGTTGATCTGCTCCAGCGGCATGGTGTGCGTGATCAGATCATCGATGTTGATCTTCCCCTCCATGTACCAATCCACAATCCGCGGCACATCCGTCCGCCCACGCGCGCCGCCAAACGCCGTGCCCTTCCACACCCGCCCCGTCACCAGCTGGAACGGCCGCGTCGCGATCTCCGCCCCCGCGGGCGCCACACCAATCACAATGCTCTCGCCCCAGCCGCGATGGCACGCCTCCAGCGCCTGGCGCATCACCGTCGTGTTGCCCGTGCAGTCGAAGGTGAAATCAGCACCACCATCGGTCAGTTCCTGCACCGCCTGCACCACGCGGTCGGCGCCGACCTCCTTCGGGTTGATGAAATGCGTCATGCCGAAGCGCCGCGCGATCGCCTGCTTGGCCGGGTTGATGTCCACGCCGATGATGCGGTCGGCCCCCACCATGCGCGCGCCCTGAATCACATTCAGCCCGATACCACCCAGCCCGAACACCGCGACATTGGCACCTGGCCAGACCTTCGCGGTGTAGATCACCGCACCAATGCCGGTCGTCACGCCACACCCGATGTAGCAAATCTTGTCGAACGGCGCGTCCGGCCTGACCTTCGCCAGCGCAATCTCTGGCAACACCGTAAAATTCGAAAACGTGCTGCACCCCATGTAATGGAAGACCGTTGTGGCTTCGCTGGCTCGAGAGCCAGCTACGCGCGGCGCCTCACAGCGAAACCGCGACGACCCATCCGGCATCACACCCTTCCCCTGCGTGCCCCGGATCGCCGTGCACAAATTGCTCCGCCGCGACAGGCAGGTTTTGCACGCCCGACATTCCGGCGTGTAGAGCGGGATCACATGGTCACCAGGCTTCACGCTGGTCACGCCCGCGCCCACCTCGCGCACCACGCCCGCCCCTTCATGCCCCAGGATCGCCGGGAACAACCCCTCGCTGTCCATGCCCGACAGCGTGTACTGGTCGGTGTGGCAGATGCCGGTCGCCATCACCTCCACCAGCACCTCGCCCGCGCGCGGGCCTTCGATGTCGATCGTCTCGATCGTCAGCGGTTGATTGGCGGCCCAGGCCACCGCGGCGCGTGTCTTCATCCGAGTTGCAGATCCATTCCACGAGTGAGTTCAATCCAAAGGTCGCGCACGCGCACAATACTGGCGCCGAAATCCGCGGGGCCGAGCCACACCGGGTCGGTGTCCATCGCGCGCAGGCGGGCGCGGATGGTCTCGCGTTCCATGGTCTGGCGGAACACATCGGCCAGGCGCGCATGCACGGCCGCCGGCATCCGCGCCGGCCCCAGCAGCCCCGCGAAGCCCGACCAGCCGCGCCCGATATCGACACCCTGTTCGATGAAGGTCGGGATTTCCGGCATGCCGCCGGCGCGCGTATCGCCCAGCGCCGCAAGCGGGCGCAGCCGGCCGCTGGCGATGTGCTCGCGCGTGCTGGTCAGGCTGTTGATGCCGCAATCCACTTCGTTCGACAGATACGCCGTGACCATCGGCGCCTCGCCCCGATACGCCACATGCGTCATGCCCATGTTCAGGCCGTTGTTCATCTGCAGCGCGAAGACATGCGCCGTGGAACCCGCGGCCCAAGAGCCCAGATTCAACCCACGCCCCGCACGCCCACGCTCCTGCGCATAGGCGATGAATTCCGCCAGGTTGCGCGGCGGCAGGGCGGCGCGGCACATGAAGACCAACGTCGTCGTGCCCATCTGCCCGATCGGCATGAAGTCCCGCACGGCATCATACGGGTGCTGGTTCAGCACGATGGGCGACTGCACCAGCGGCGTGATGGTGAACAGCAGCGTGTGCCCATCGGGCGTTGCTTTCGCCACCGCATCCGCACCCAGCATGCCCGATGCGCCGGAGCGATTTTCGATCAGCACCGGCACCCGCAGCATCTCGGTCATCGGCTCGGCGACCAGGCGCGCCCAGACATCGGTGGCGCCGCCGGCGGGGAAGGGGACAATCAGCCGAATGGGGCGGTCCGGCTGCCAGGCGCCCTGCGCCAAAGCTGGCGCTGCCAGCACAGCGGACGCAAGAAGGCTGCGGCGATGCATGATGTTGTCCTCCCGTTTTGCGGCAGGCTAACGCGTCAATGCGGGCCGCGGTAGGGCGGAAATGACCAGCCGCGCAGGATGGCCGCGCCGCGCACGGCGAAGGCCATCAGCATGCCGGAAATGATGGCGGTGTCGCGCCATACACCAACCTCGCGCAGCAACACGAACAGCGTGGCGCCGGCGAGTGCTGCAAGCGCGTAGATTTCCTTCGAGAGAATCAGCGGCACCTCGTTGCAGATCACATCACGCAGGATGCCGCCGAAGGTCGCGGTGACCACGCCCATCAGGATCGCGGCCCAGGGCGGCGTGCCGAGCGCCAAAGCGATTTCCGCGCCGACAACGGTGTAGGCGGCCATGCCGACAGCGTCGGCCCAGAGCAACGTGTCCTCGCGCAGCGGCACGCGCGGCGTCAGCACAAACACCAGCACCGCAAGCAAGGTGATCACGATGAAAATGTCAGGCCGTTCCAGCCACACCAACGGCAGGCGGCCCAGCATCAGGTCGCGCAAGGTGCCACCGCCGAGGCCGGTGACAGCAGCGATCAGCACGAAGCCCACCACATCCATCCGCTTGCGCGCAGCCATCAGCGCGCCCGATGCGCCGGCCGCAGCCATCGCCACCGCGTCCAGCAAGGACAGCAGGTTGTTGACGCCGAACACGCTACTCCGCGGGGACGGCGCGCGGTGCGCGTGCGGCGGCCTGGCGCGCTGTGCCCGCGCAAAGCAGTGACAGGCCGAGCAATGTCGCGACCACCGGCAGCACCAGCCATGGCGCACCAAAATCGATCAGCAGGCCCATCGGCACCGGCGCCCAAGGGCAGGCCGGCGCTGACGAAACCGAAGACCTTGCCGATCTCTCCGGGGGGGCAGGCATCCTTCAGCATCACATCGCGCGGGGTGCGCGAGGCGCCGAGGCAGACACCCGCCGCCAACCCCACGAAGGGCAACAGAAATTCCGGCAGCGGCATCAGCCCCAGCATCAGGATGAACGCCATCGCGGCGCAGGTCAGCACCAGCACGAAGCCGAACAAATTGGTGCGCGATTTGTCGGCCACCCAACCACCCACCAGCGTGCCCGATGTGGCGCCGACCATGTAACCGGTCAGCACCATCGACCCCACCGCGATCGGCGTGCCCCACAGCTTGCCCAGCACCGTGATGACGAAGGCCTGGATGCCGGAACCGGCCATGGAGCTGAGCAGGAAGAACGCGAAGAACAGCAGAATGGGGCGGGACAATAGCAACTCGCGCCCGCCCATCGCTTTCTCGCCGCGCGGCTTCGCCTGGTCGCGCAGCATGCGCGACGCCAGCATGATGACGACCACCACGGGAATGCCGAGGCCACCCACTACCATCAGCGCACCGCGCCAGCCGATCCAGGGAAGCAACAGCGCGATGATCGGCGGCGCCAGCGCGAAACCCAGATTGCCGGTGAAGGTGTGCAGCGCGAAGGCGCGGCCCATGAATTCCTTGCGGATGGAGCCGGCCATGATCGCGTAATCGGCCGGGTGAATCACGCTGTTGCCCACGCCGGACAGCACGGCCAGCGCCAGGATCATCCAGTATTCCGTCGCGAAGCCCATGGCGGCGACGGACAGCGCCATCAGCAGCGTGCCGCCGACCAAAAAGGGCCGCGCGCCATGCTTGTCCACCAGGAATCCAACGGGCGTTTGCAGCTCCGCGGTGGTGCCGGACATCAACGCGATCGACAGCCCCAGCATGGCGTAGGACACATCGAATTCCGCGCGCCAGGTCAGGAACAGCGGCGCCAGGCACAACATATAAAAATGCGACAGGAAATGCCCGGTGCCGATCAGCCCGATGATGCGCGCGTCCTGGCCCTGCATGGAAAAACCCTTGCTGCTGGGCGGAGATTCGCGCCGCGCACCTCTCGGGTCAACGCGCGCGCGGGTTAAGCCGCGTCCATGCTGCCGCGCAGGAAGGCGATGAGTGGTTCGATGATGGGCGATTGCCGCGTTTCGTCGCCGAAGATGCACATTTGCGCGCTGCCGGCTTCGGGCAGGCCTGGGTATTCGGCCACGCCCGGCAGCAGGCCCTGGCGGCCCAATACGGTCACGGCGAAACCAGCCTGCGCAGCGGCGGCCACACCCAGCAGTGATGCGGATGTATAGACAATATCGAAGGCGCGACCCGCGCGAGCCAAGGCGGCCAGCGCGCGTTCGCGGAACATGCAGCCCTGCGGCAGCATGGCCAGCGGCAGCGGGCGTTCGGGCGGTGGCGAAAAGCCGGGCGCGGCGACCCAGATGATGTCCTCGGTGAAGACCAGGCGGCCGGCGGTTTCGCCATCGCGGCGCTTGCCGATAACCAGGTCCAGCGCGCCATTCTGCATCGCCGCGCGCAATTCGTGGCTGCGGCCGACTTCGACTTCCAGCTTCAGTTCGGGGTAGTCGCGCGTGAAGGCGGCCAGCATCGGCGCCAGGTTGCGCGGCACGAAATGGTCCGCGACGCCCAGACGCAACCGGCCCGCGACGGGTGGCGCGATCATGCGGCGCACCGCTTCGTCATTCAGCGCCAGCATGCGGCGTGCGTAGCCGAGCAGCGTTTCGCCCTCGCGCGTCAGCGCGATCCCGCGCGACAGGCGTTGGAAGACGGGCTTGCCCAGCAACTCTTCCAGACGCTTCACCTTCAGCGAGACGGCGGATTGCGTCAGGCCCAGCACCTCGCCGGCTGCGGTGAAGCCGCCGCGTTCGGCCACCGCGACGAAGCCGCGCAGCAGGTCCAGGTCCAGGTCGGGGATTCGCATGCGGCGAAGTTCTGGCATGCTGCGCGCGGAGGCAAGCACCATGACTGAACGCTTCACGCGCGACGCGATGCAACGCATCGAGACCATCACCACACGCTGGTCCGACAATGACGCCTACGGGCACGTCAACAACGTCGTCTACTACGCGTGGTTCGACACGGCGGTGAACCGCTGGCTGGTGGAAAATGGCGTGCTGGATATCGCGCGCAGCGATGTGGTCGGGTTGGTGGTGGAAACGGGCTGCCGGTACTTCAAACCGCTCTCCTATCCCGCGCCGGTAGAGGTCGGGTTACGCGTCGCGCATCTGGGGCGCACCAGCATTCGCTATGATGTCGCGGTGTTCGGCATCGACGCGGAAGCCGCGGCGCAAGGCCACTTCGTGCATGTCTATGTGGACCGCGCGACGGGCCGGCCGGCACCCTTGCCCGATGCGCTGCGCGCGGCCGCTACGGCACTGGGGTATGGCTCTGCTTCAGGCAGCGCAGCGTGAAGGTGGTGCGCGTATGGCGCACGCCGGGCAGTTTGTAGATCTTTTCGCGCAGCAGTTTTTCGTAGCCGGCGGTGCCGCCCACCGCGGCCTTCAGCACATAATCGTATTCGCCGGTGACGAGCCAAGCTTCGATCACCTCCGGCATGGCATTCACGGCCTGCTCGAAACGGCGCAAGGTCGCGTCGTCATGCTTCTCGCACATCACCTCGATGATGACCGTGTCGGGCAGGCCCAGTGCCGCCTGGTCCAGCAGCGCCATATAGCCGCGGATGGCGCCGCTTTCCTCCAGCCGCCGCACGCGCGTCAGGCAGGGGGAGGGCGAGAGACCCACGCGTTCCGCCAGTTCCGCATTGGTGATGCGGCCCTCGGCGTGCAGTGTGCGGAGAATGCGTTTGTCGATGGCGTCCATGGCACGGCAGATCGTGCCGCCATTTCGGCGCTGCACAAGCATATTCGGCATGACCTGCCGCGCGGCACGGTGCATCCTGCCGCTTCAATGGATGTCGGGAATCGCGCATGAGCCGGATCGAGCGCATCACGCTGGAGCATCGCTGGACCGCCTTGCAGGAGGATGCGCTGCTGACCGGCACGCAGGCGCTGGTACGGCTGCCGCTTTTGCAGCGCGCGCTGGATGATGCGCGTGGCTGGAACACGGCGGGGTACATCACCGGCTATCGTGGCTCCCCGCTGGGTGGTTATGACCGCGAACTGGCCAAGCATCGCGCACGGTTGCAGGAAGCGCATGTCGTCTTCGAACCCGGGCTGAACGAGGACCTGGCCGCCACCGCTTGCTGGGGTTCGCAGCAGCTTGGGCTGTATCCGAACGCGAAGCATGAGGGCGTGTTTTCCATCTGGTACGGCAAGGGGCCAGGCGTCGATCGCAGTGGCGATGTGCTGCGCCATGCGAACAGTGTCGGCACCTCGCCGCGCGGCGGGGTGCTGGCTTTGGCGGGCGATGATCCTTCCGCGAAATCCTCCACCGTCACCTCTGGCAGCGAGCATGCGTTTCTGGATCTGGAAATGCCCTTCCTCGATCCGGCGGATGTGCAGGATGTGCTGGAACTTGGCCTGAAGGGCATCGCGCTGTCGCGCTTCGCCGGCACTTGGACCGGGCTGAAATGCGTGTCCGAAACCATGGACGCGACTATGACGCTGGTCGTGGACCCGGCGCGCTTCGCAACCATCGCGCCGAATTTCGACGCGCCTGATGGCCTGCATATCCGGCTGAAGGACACCGCACTCGGGATGGAAGCGCGGCTGCGGCAATACAAGCTGCCCGCCGCGCTTACCTTCGCGCGTGCCAACACGTTGAACACCATCATGCATGATGCGCCGGATGCGCGCATCGGCATCCTGGTGCGCGGCAAGGCGTGGAACACGCTGCGCCAGGCGCTGACGGATGCGGGCCTGTCGCATATGCCGGGGCTGCGCGTGTGGAAGCTCGGCATGCCGTGGCCGTTTGACGCGGAAGGCGCGCGCGCCTTCGCGCGGGGTCTTGAGGAAGTGCTGGTCATCGAGGACCGTCGCGCCTTCTCCGAACCCATGCTGCGCGACGCGCTCTACGCAGAAACCACGCGCCCGCGCATCAGCGGCAAGCACACACCCGATGGCGCGCCGCTGCTGCCCGAAACGGCGGAGTTGGACGCCGCGATGATCCTGCGCGCGCTGCATGCGCGCCTGCCGGCCGAACTGCATACCGACGCACTGCGCGCCCGCATCGCCGAACTGGACGCGCTGGCCGCCGCCGGGCTCGCGCCCGTCGCCACACGCACCCCTTTCTTCTGCCCAGGCTGCCCGCACAACACCTCCACGCGCGTGCCCGAGGGCAGCCACGCCATGGCCGGCATCGGCTGCCACTATCTGGCGAAGGATATGGGGCGCGAGAGCGACCTTTTTTCGCACATGGGCGGCGAGGGCGCTGCCTGGCTCGGCCAGCGCCACTTCACCGACACGCCGCATGTCTTCACCAACATGGGCGACGGCACCTACGCGCATTCCGGCCTGCTCGCCATTCGCGCGGCGATCGCGGCGCGCGCCAACATCACCTACAAAATCCTCGTCAACAGCGCCGTCGCCATGACCGGCGGCCAGCACCCAGAGGGCGAAGTCACGGTGCCCCGCATCGCCGCCCAAACCTGCGCCGAAGGTGCGTCGCAAGTGGTGGTGGTGGGCGACGACCCGGACCGCCATCGCGGCGATCCGCTGATCCCCACCGGCACGCAATTCTTCCCGCGCGCGGAACTGGATTCCGTGCAGCGCATGCTGCGCGACATCCCCGGCGTGACGGTGCTGATCTACGACCAGGAATGCGCGACCGAACGCCGCCGCAAGCGCAAGCGCGCACTCACCACGCAGGCCGAACGCCGCGCCGTGATCAACCCGCGCGTCTGCGAGGATTGCGGCGATTGCTCGCGCGCATCCAACTGCATCGCTGTGGAACCGATCGAGACGGATTGGGGCCGCAAGCGCCGCATCGACCAATCCGCCTGCAACCAGGATCTCTCCTGCGTGCAGGGTTTCTGCCCGTCCTTCATCACGCTGGTGGGCGCGGCACCGCGCAAGCCCGAAGCGCCGCGCGACATCGCGCCGCCGCCTGAGCCTGCGCGCGCGCCACATGACGCGCATTGGAACCTTCTGCTGACCGGCGTGGGCGGGCAGGGCGTCTCCGCGCTCTCCGCCATTCTCGCCATGGCCGCGCATTTGGAAAACCGTCCGGTGCGCAGCGTGGATTATCTCGGCCTCGCGCAGAAGGGCGGCGGTGTCTATGCGCAGCTTCGCGTCGGCGCTGTGGGCGAGGACGCGGCCGCACTGGCCAGCCCGCGCATCGGCCCAGGCCAGGCGGATCTGATGATCGCGGCCGACATGGTCGGCGCGCATGGTCGCGTCGCGCGCCCCATGCTGTCGCGCGAACGATCCGTCGCGGTGATCAGCGACCACCTCTCGCCCACCGGCGAATTCGTGCTGAACACCGAAACGCGCGCCGATGCCGGTGCGATGCGCGCCAGCCTCGACGCCGCCTGCCGCGAGGTGATCGCCATGCCCGCCGCGCGCCAGGTGGAGGCCGAATTCGGCGACCTGATCTACCTGAATGTCTACCTGCTGGGCGTGGCGTATCAGCGCGGCCTGGTGCCGCTTGGCGCCGACGTCATCATGCGCGCGCTGGAACTGAACGGCGCCGAGATCAAGCGCAACCAGGCCGCCTTCATCGCCGGCCGACACGCCGCGCTGACCGAACCCGCGCTGCGCGCGCCGGAGACGCTGGACGCCTTCATCGCGCGGCGCATCACGGACCTGACCGCTTACCAAAACCGTCGCTATGCTCGCCGCTACGAAGCAGTGGTCGCGCGCTTCGACGATGCCGCGCTGAAGCGCGCGGTGGCCACGCAGCTCTATCGCCTGATGGCCTACAAGGACGAATACGAAGTCGCGCGCCTGCACAGCACGCCCGAATGGCGCGACTGGCTCGCCACGCAATTCACCGGCACGCAGCGCCTGGAAATCCATTTGGCACCACCCGCAATGGGCGAGAAGAAGCGCGCCTTCGGCCCCTGGATGCTGCGCGCCATGCGCCTGCTGCGCCACGGCAAGCTGCTGCGCGGCACCGCATTCGACCCCTTCGGCCGCACCGCGGAACGCCGCATGGAACGCGCGCTGATCGAGGAGTTCATCGCGGGCCTCGACAGCGTCCCGCCCGCACGGCTGCGCGAATGGGTCGAAGCCTGGTCCGGCATCAAGGGCTTCGGTCCCATCAAGGCGCGCAACGTGACGGCCACGCGCGAACGTCTGGCCGCCATCCTCGGCGCGGCGTAACCTGCGCCCATGCTGTTCGACCTGCCCGAAGCCACGCGCGAATTGCGCGACACCGCGATGGATTTCGCGCGCGAGCGCATCGCGCCCCACGCGCAACGCTGGGATGAAGAACGCCATCTGCCGATCGATGTGCTGCGCGACGCCGCAGCACTCGGCATGGCGGGGCTTTATGTGCGCGAGGAATCCGGCGGCTCCGGCCTGACGCGCCTCGACGCCGCGGTGGTGTTCGAAGCACTGGCCTATGGCTGCCCGACGATCAGCGCCTTCCTCTCTATCCACAACATGGTCGCCTGGATGATCGACCGCTTCGGCGATGACGCGCAGCGCGCAGCGCAGCTGCCATCACTGCTGACCATGGAACGCATCGCCAGCTACTGCCTGACCGAACCCGGCAGCGGCAGTGACGCCGCAGCACTCTCCACCCGCGCGCGGCGCGACAATGCAGGCTATGTGCTGGACGGCACGAAGCAGTTCATCTCCGGCGCCGGCATTTCCGATCTCTATTTGACCATGGCGCGCACCGGTGGCGATGGCCCGGCCGGCGTCTCCGCGCTGCTCATCCCGAAGGACACGCCCGGCCTCTCCTTCGGCGCGAACGAAAAGAAAATGGGCTGGAACGCGCAGCCCACGCGCCAGGTGATTTTCGAAGCCGCGCGCGTGCCCGCCGACGCATTGCTGGGCGAAGAAGGTGCGGGCTTCAAATATGCCATGGCCGGCCTCGATGGCGGGCGCCTCAACATCGCCGCATGCAGCCTGGGCGGCGCGGAGCGCGCGCTCGACATCGCGCTGGACTACGTGCGCGAACGCCGCGCCTTCGGCCGCCCCGTTGCCGACTTCCAAGCCACGCAATTCCGCCTGGCCGACATGGCCACCGAACTCGAAGTCGCGCGCAGTTTCCTGCACCGCGCCGCCGCCCGGCTCGACGCCCGCACGCCCGACGCCACGCAATTCTGCGCCATGGCCAAGCGCTTCGTCACCGACACCGGCAGCCGCGTGGCGGATGAAGCGCTGCAACTCCTCGGCGGCTATGGCTACCTGGCCGATTACGGCATTGAGAAAATCGTGCGCGACCTGCGCGTGCACCGCATCCTGGAAGGCACCAACGAGATCATGCGCGTCATCATCGCGCGCGGGTTGTTGAAGGCTTGATGCACGCGGGCACACAACCCTAGCATCGCGCCAACGGTTGCGGGTTTGAAGGCAAGGCCAACGTCCGGCCAGTGTGCTCCACCCCACGGCGGCCGTGACGAAAGGCCCGATGCAACCCAGTTTCGCGGAACTCTTCACCCCCAAGCTCATCACTATTTTGCGCGAAGGCTATGGCCTGCGCGATCTGCGCGCGGATGCGCTTGCCGGCCTGACCGTCGCCATCGTCGCACTGCCCCTGTCGATGGCCATCGCGATCGCGTCCGGCGTCGGGCCGGACCGCGGGCTCTACGCCGCCATCATCGGCGGTTTCATCGTCTCGGCGCTCGGTGGCAGCCGCTTCCAGATCGGCGGCCCCGCCGGCGCCTTCATCGTGCTGGTGCTGGCCTGCGTGGTGCAGATCGGTGTGGAAGGGCTGATCCTCGCGACCTTCGTGTCGGGCTTCTTGCTATTGGCCGTGGGTTATCTGCGGCTTGGAACCTACATCAAGTTCATCCCCTATCCCGTCACCGTGGGTTTCACCGCCGGCATCGCAGTCATCATCTTCGCCTCGCAGATCAAGGAATTGCTGGGGCTCTCGCTGGAGGGGCGCGAACCAGGCGACTTGCTGCCCAAGCTTCTCGTGCTGTTCGACGCGCTGCCCACATTCAACATCTGGGCGTTGCTGGTCGCGGCACTTGCTATCGCGATCATCCTCGGCGCGCGGCGCTTGGCACCCGCGGTGCCAGGCATGCTGGTCGCCGTTGTCGCGTGCAGCCTGATCACCGCATTCGCCAACCTGCCCATCGAAACCGTCGGCTCGCGCTTCGGCGCCATGCCAAGCAGCCTGCCCATGCCAGCACTGCCCGCCATCACTTGGGAAAAGCTCGCGACGGCACTGCCCCATGCGATTGGCTTCACCCTTTTGGGCGCGATCGAATCCCTGCTCTCCGCCGTCGTGGCTGATGGCATGACCGGCCGTCGCCACCGTTCCAACTGCGAGCTGGTGGCGCAAGGCTTCGCCAATATCGGATCATCATTGTTCGGCGGCATCTGCGTCACCGGCACCATCGCGCGCACCGCGACCAATGTGCGCGCCGGCGCGCGCGGCCCCATCTCCGGCATGCTGCACAGCGTTTTCCTGCTGGGCTTCTTGCTGCTGGCAGCACCGCTCGCCGCCTATATCCCGCTAGCCGCGCTCGCAGGCGTGCTCGCCGTCGTGTCCTGGAACATGGCGGAAAAACACGAATTTGCGCTGCTGCTGCGCAGCGGACCAGGTGATGCGCTGGTGCTGCTGGCCACCTTCCTGCTCACCATCTTCCGCGATCTGACGGAAGGCATCGTCGTCGGCTTCGCGCTAGGCGCGCTGCTGTTCATCCACCGCATGTCGCAAACCACCGCGGTGCAACTGATCCCCGAGGACCGCGCCGATACGGGGCGCGAGCGCTACCAGGGCACCGACCCTGATGTGGTCGTCTATCGCATCAGCGGCGCCTTCTTCTTCGGTGCCGCCAGCGCGGTCGGCGCAGCGTTGGAAAACATCGGTGCCACGCATCGCGCATTGGTGGTCGATGTTTCCGCCGTACCCATGCTGGACGCGACCGCCGCCAACACGCTGCACGGCGTGGCGCGCAAAGCGGCCCGGCGCGGCGTGCGCGTCTTCGTCACCGGCGCATCCGCCGCGATCCTGGACAAGCTGCGCGTGCATGACGTGCACGAACCACTGGTCACCTTCCGCACCACGATCAACGCCGCGATGGCGGAGGCGCGCTCCTCGAATTCAGGCAGGTGATGCATGCGGCTCACGCGCGGGTTGCCTCCGTGCTGCCGCCGCGATCATCATGGCCACGGTACGGAGGCAGCCAGCAATGACCGACATGATCGACCGCCGCATGGTGACCGCGGGCGTGTTGCTGGCTGGCGCCGCCGCCGCGCAGACCGCACCCTGGGCGCCGCCCTTGGCCGAGACAATCCCGCTGCGCATCCCGCGCGCGGAGCTGATCTACGAAGCCGTGGTGGACATCGCGCCGACGCAGGAAATGGGCCAAGGCCCGCTCGGCGCGCGGCGCATCGTGCCGATCACTGGCGGGCATTTCGTCGGCCCACGCATTCGCGGCCGCGTGCTGCCCGGCGGCGCGGACCGCCAATTGCTGCGCCCTGACGGCGTGCGCATGCTCGACGCGCTGTACGAAATGCAGGCCGACGACGGCGCCATCATCACCGTTCACAACCAGGTGCTGATCGACGCCAACGCGCAATACCGCCTGTCGCATATCGCGCTGACCGCGCCGGATGGCCCGCATGCCTGGATGAACCGCCTGGTCGTGGTCGGCACACTGGACAGCCTGCGCCCCGCGCGCGAGGCGGTGTGCATCCGCGCCTTCGCCGTGCTGCAAGGGTAGCGCTTGCCCACCGCCGCATGTTGTTCCAAGCATAGCGCGCGCGCCTGTAGCTCAATGGTCAGAGCGGACGGCTCATAACCGTTTGGTTGCAGGTTCGAGTCCTGCCGGGCGCATATCACAGGACCCCACATGACCTCGCTGGACTGGATCGCGCTCACCATTTTCGTGTTGTGCTGGGCGGGCTACGCGGCCGTGACGGACCGCGTGCCGCGCATCCGCCGGCGCAGCGTGATCGCGGCGATGGATGAACACCGCCGCCGCTGGATGCTGGCTCTTCTGACGCGCGAAAACCGCATCAGCGACACAGCAATCATCGGCAACCTGATGTCGAGCACGGGCTTCCTGGCCAACACCGCGATCTTCATCCTGGCGGGCCTGGTCGCGCTGATGGCCGCACCCGATATCGGACGCCGCGTGCTGGCCGCCCTGCCCTGGGCCGCGCCGCCCGGCAGTGACGCGGCCTGGGAAATCCGCATCGCGCTGCTGATGCTGATCTTCGTGCGCGCGTTTTTTGAACTGACCTGGGCACTGCGCCAGTTCAACTATTGCTCGATCCTGGTGGGCGGCATCGGCGTTGGGCCTTCGCATCTGCCAGAAGCGGAAGCGGCGGCAAAGGTCGCGAACCGCGCCGCGCGGCACTTCAACACCGGGCTGCGCGCTTACTACTTCGGGCTGGCGGCGCTGGCCTGGATCATCCATCCGGTGGCGCTGGTGGCGGCCAGCCTCTTCGTGCTCTGGGAACTGCATCGGCGCGAATTCCGCAGCGCCGTGCGCGCGGCCGTCACCACGCGTGGCCAAAGCTAGGCGCCCCGCAAACAGATGATGCGCGCGGCGCGCGGACGCCGGTATTCTCCGAGCAGGAGGACCGCCGCATGCCAGACCCGTTCGACCACATCATCAGCACCCGGATCATCAAGGATGGCGCCTTCGGCAAGGACCCGGGCCCGGTCAATTTCCTGCGCGTCCCGACATCGGCGAAGGCCTATGTGCCGGACCACATCATCGACCGCGAGGAATGGGCGACCGAGGTGCAAGGCCTGGCCGATGGCGATAACAACCCTCTCTCCGTCAGTCCTACAGGCGATGTCCTGGTCTTCGTCCATGGCTACAACAACGCGCCCGATGTGATCCTGACGCGGCTACGCGCGCTGCGCGCAAACCTGCGCGCGGAGGGGTGGCGCGGCCATGTGATCGCCTTCGATTGGCCAAGCGACAACAACACGTTGAACTATTTCGAAGACCGCACCGATGCCGCCGCGGTCGCGCATGAACTGGTGGAGAACTGCCTGCGGATGCTGGTCCGCCGGCAGGCGCGGCGATGCGAAACCAATGTGCATCTGCTCGGCCATTCAACAGGTGCGTACGTCATCATGGAGGCCTTCGCGCAGACGCCGATCAAAGGTGATCTGTTCCAAGGTGCGTGGCGGCTGGGGCAGGTCGCCTTCATCGCGGGCGATGTGTCGCGCGACAGCCTGGGCGCAGATTCGGAATGGGCGAAGCCGATGTTCAACCGCATCATGCGGCTGACCAACTACGCCAATGGGCATGACCCGGTGCTGGCAGTATCTAATGCGAAGCGTCTCGGTGTCGCGCCGCGCGCCGGGCGGGTGGGCGTGCCAGCCAATGCGCACCCCAAGGTCGTGAACGTGGATTGCACAACATTCTTCGCCAATCTCGACCCGAAAACTCAGCCGAAGGATCCGGGGGTCTGGGCGCATTCCTGGCACATCAACAACCGCGTCTTCGTGCGCGACCTGGCGATGACGCTGGAAGGCGCATCCGACCGCAACGCGATCTCGACACGCGAGCAAGGTGCCGCGAGCCTGGAATTGAAGAATGCCCCGCGGCCGAAATTTCAGAAGCGTTGGGGCATCGACGACGCTGCGCCACCTGGTCGCGTCAGGCCTTTGGACGCGGCCCAATAAGCCGCCGCGCCATCCGCAGTGCCTTTGCCGTCCGCGGCGCATCGAACATGCGCGACAGCGACCAGCGACCATGCCGCACGCGCAGTCGCAGGTTGGAGAATTCCATGAACCCCGCGCGCCCGCCGCGCCGGCCGTAGCCTGATGCGCCCACGCCGCCGAAGGGCACCGCGTGGAAGGCCGCGTATTCCACCGCGCGTTCCGTCACGATCGCGCCGCTGCGCGTGAAGGCCGCAACCAGCGATTCTTCCTCGCGCGTCGCGCCAAAGAGATAGATGGCAAGCGGTGCGTCACCTGTGGCCACGATACGCGTCGCGTCCTGCATCGTCGCGCAAAGGCGCAGCCCCAGCACAGGCCCGAAGATTTCGCTGGCGTGCATCGGGTGGCCGTCCGGCGCCTCGGCCAGCGCGGTGCCGCCGGGCAGTGCGGTCAGCGTCGCACCTTCGGTCAACTTCACCAGGCGTTCGCGCTGCGCATCGTTCACCACATCCGTCTCGCCAGGGCCGAGGCGCGCGGCACGCGCGGCGGCGATGAAGGCCTCCACCGAATGGCCCACCAGCAGCACCGTATCGGGCGCCACGCAGGTCTGGCCGGCATTGATGGTCTTGGCGACCAGGATATCGCGCGCGGCGCGCGCCAGGTCGGCGCCGGGTGCCACGATGGCGTGGCATTTTCCGCCCAGTTCGAGCGTGAGCGGCGTCAGGTTCGGCGCGGCGGCGGCGGCCACGCGTTTGCCGGTATCGGTGCCGCCGGTGAAGACCATGTGGTCCCAGGGCTGGGCTGCGAAATCGGCGGCGACCTTCGCGTCACCCTGCACCACGCGTGCGACATCATCGCCCAGCGTGGCCAGGATTTCGGCCAGCAATGCCGCGCAGCGCGGCGTGAATTCGCTGGGCTTCACCACGATGCGATTGCCCGCCGCCAGCGCTTCCACCGCCGGCAGCAGTGCCAGCTGGAACGGGTAGTTCCACGGCGCCATGATGCCGACCACGCCCTTGGCCACAGGCTCCGCCCAGGCGCGCGCGGGCCAGAAGGGATAGGGCACCATCTGCCAACGCCAGCGCGCCCACCAGCGCAGCCAACGCCGCGCATGCGCCGCGGCGTCGATCACCAGCAGCGTGTCGGCCAGCAGCGTATCCATCTCGGACCGGCGGCCGTAATCGGCGGCGGCGGCGGCGACCATTTCCGGCGCGCGGGCGCGCAGCGTGGTGATCAGTTTGGTCAGCGCAGCGCGGCGTTCCGCGATGGTCAGTGGCGCGTGCACGCGCAGCGCGGCGAGCGCCTCCAGCGGCGTCATGGCTGGCGCGCCGCGCGGTTGCTGGCGGGCACGCCGCGGGGTTCGGGCATGGTGATGCGCCAGCGACGTTTGAGTGGGATAGGTGTGTTGCCAACGGACACGCCCATCAGCGCCTGCGCCGCCGCTTCGCCGCTGCGGATCGCAGCGTCGATGGTGGCGGGCAGCCAGGGCCAGGTGTAGTCCCCGGCGAGCGCAAGATTCTTCAGCGGCATGCGGGGAGGCTCCGGTGGTGCGCCTGGCGTGTGGCGGGGTGTGGCGCGTTTTTCCTTCACCACGCGGCAGCGCGGTGGCACGATCGGCCATTCGCCGGGAATGCCGAAAGCCGCGACGGCGCGCAGGATTTCCGCCCAGGCGCGGGGCGCCAATTCTTCCACGCTTTGCTCGGCTTCCGCATCGCCGGCGGAGACCGTGACCGACACGCCCGTCGGCCGCACCAGCACCCATTGGCACAGCGCGCCGAGCATGCCGATGAAGCGCGTCGGCCCCTGCCCTTCCCAGGCGAAATGCAGGTTGACGATGGGCGCATGCGCTTCCGGCACGGGCAGGCCCGGCAGCAGGCGCGCGGCCTCCCACGGCGGCACTGCCAGCAGAACGGCATCAGCGTGAATCCGCGCGTCCAGAATCAACGCTTCGACACGGTTGTCAGCGACCTCGATGCCACGCAGGCGCGAGTTGAAACGGATTTCGCCGCCGGCTTCGCGGAAGGCGTCCAACGCGGGTTCCACCATGTCCGGCCCCAGGCCGCGTTCGGCGACATAGAGGCGCGTCGCACCCGGCCCACCCAGGCGCCGCAGCACCTGGCCAAGACGCGCGGAACTGGCCTCCGTGCTCGGCGTGTTCAGCGTCGCGACGACGAGCGGATCGACAAAGCCGCGATGAAAATCCGGGTGCGCCGCCATGGCCTGCGCCACAGGTTCATCGCGCCACGGCGAGGCCATGCGCGCCATCGCCACCAGCGCGGAAAACGACGCGCCGACAGGCCGGCGCGAGGCGCGCCACCACGCCAGCGGCGACAGCGCCACGCGGCGCGCGGAACCATCCGCGCAATCCAGCACGGGCAGGCCGTCGGGTTCGGGTTCCACCCAATGCTGGCGCGCGCCGATGCGCTCCAGGAAACGCAGCGCCGCGGTGTTGGCGCCCACCAAGGCATGCGTGCCGTTATCCGTGCCATCCGCCAGCGCGCGGGCGCGGCCGCCGGCCATGGGTGCCGCTTCGTGCAGCACGACCAGGCGGCCGGCGCGCGCCAGGGTTAGCGCGCCCGCCAGGCCCGCAACGCCGCCGCCGATGACGTGAATGGCGGTCATCGCATCACCATCCCAGCGCCATGCGCGCCATGCGCAGTTTCTCGCCGGTGGTCAGCCTGGGCTTGGGGCGCGCGCCGTGCCAGCCGCGTGCGATCAGGCGCTGGAACAGGCGGTGGTAGCCCCACATCATCACGCGCGCGGGCAGCAAGGCGGTGGCGTCGTAGCCAGGCAGTTCGGCCTCGGCGCGAGCGAAACCTTCTTCCGCCTCGCGCGCCAGCCGCGCGCAGATGCCGGCGAATTCCGGGTGCGCCACGATGTCGCGCGCCGGGCCTTCGGGGATGCCCGCTGCCTCCAGCATGCTGCGCGGAATATAGACGCGCTCGCGCAGCGCATCCTCATCCACATCGCGCAGGATGTTGGTCAGCTGGAAAGTGTGGCCCAGGCGAAGACCCCATTGCTCCGCGTTCGGCGC
>JAAFHD010000159.1 GCA_013298245.1 Alphaproteobacteria bacterium | reverse complement strand
GCCCATCACACTGCGCCGCGCGGTCCAATAGGGCATGACGATGGTGTCGTCCTGGTCCTGGCCCATCGGGTTCTGGCCCTTGCGCGCCATCACGCCGATCACTTCGAAAGGGGTCGCGCGGATGCGGATTTCGCGCCCGACCGGGTTTTCCTCACCGAACAGATTTTCCGCCACCGTCGCGCCAATCACCACCACCTTGCGGCCGGATGCGGCTTCTTCCGGCGTGAAGAAACGCCCCTCCGCGATGGTCCATTCATGGATGGCGAACCAGTCCGGATCGGTCGCGGTGACGGTCGTCGACCAGTTCTGGTTGCCATAGACGGTCTGCTGCTGCTGGCGCGACACACCTGCCGCCGCCGACACCGCCGGGATTTCGCGCGGGATCGCCTGCGCGTCATCCCAGCTCATGTTCGGCCGCTGCCCGGCACCCAGCGACACGCCGCCCATGCGCACATTGCCGCCCCAGACCAGCAGCAAATTCGCACCCAGCGATTGGATCGACGCCAGCACGCGTTCACGCGCGCCCGCCCCCACCGACACCGTCGCAATCACCGCCGCGATACCAATAAAAATACCCAGCGAGGTGAGCGCCGCCCGCAGCTTGTTCGCCGCCAGCGACGCCAGCGCGGCGCGAAACGCCTCGAACAAATCCATCCCGCCCTTGCCCGCGGGCAGGGGCGGCAATGGCGTCGCCACGTCGCGAATGGGGGTGATGACATTCACAGCAGCAGCTCAGCCGCATCGATCGGTTGCTGCCGCGAATCCTCGATCAACCGTCCATCACGGAAGCGCAGCACGCGCGACGCAAAGGCCGCCACTTCCGGATCGTGTGTGACGATCATCACCGCGGTGCCCGCGCGATGCAGCGCCTGGAACAGCGCCATGATCTCGTGCCCCGTGCGCGTATCCAGCGCGCCCGTCGGTTCATCCGCCAGGATCAGGCCAGGCCCGTTGACGATGGCGCGCGCAATGGCGACGCGCTGCTGCTGCCCACCCGACAGCTGGTTCGGCGTGTGGTGCATGCGCTGCGCCAGGCCCACGCGGTCCAGCGCAATCGCCGCGCGTTCGCGCCGCTGCCGGCGCGGCAGGCCGCGATAGGCCATCGGCATTTCCACATTGGCCAAGGCATCCGCGCGCGCCAGCAAATGAAAAGACTGGAAGACAAAACCGATCTGCCGGCTGCGCAATTCCGCCAAACGGTCCGCGGACAAAGACGCCACATCCTCGCCCGCCAACTGGTATGTGCCGCGCGTCGGCCGGTCCAGGCAGCCGATCAAATTCAGGAAGGTCGATTTGCCCGAACCCGACGGTCCCATCGCCGCGACAAAACTGCCCGGTTCCACCAGCACGTCCACGCCATCCAGCGCGCGCACGACCTCCTCGCCCGATGGGTAGTGTCGCGACAAATCGCGTGTCTCGATCAAGGCTGGCATCAGAACATCCGCGGCATCTGCATGCCCGGACGCGCGGTGGCGCTGGCACGTTCCACGCCGGTGACGATGCGAGCGCCGGCCTCGATCTCGCCGCTGATGATCTCCGTCACGCTGCCATCGGTCAGGCCTGTGCGCACCTGCACCGCGCGCGGCACGCCATCCTCCAGCACATGGATAGTGCCGGGTGTGCCGGCATCGCTGCCACGCGCCGCGCGCTGTGCCGCAAGGCGCGAGCGCTGCTCCGGCGTCAGGATGGAATTGATGCGCGAAAACACCCGCTGCCGCGCCGCCTGCGCCTGTTGCCGCCGCGCCTCCGCATCCTGCGGCAAGGATGCCAGGCGGTCGCGCAATTCGGCACGCGCGGCGTCGATTTCCTGGCGCTGCGCGGGCGACAAATCAGGCAGCGCCGCGATCGCCGCTTCGAAAGGACTGGTCGCGGGTGCGGCGGCATCCTGCGCGCCACTGCTCGGCCGCCAGCGCAGCGCGGTGTTGGGCACGCGCAACACGTCGCGGCGTTCATCGGTGGTGATGCGCATGGTCGCCGTCATGCCCGGCAGCATGCGGCCATTGGTGTTGGGCGCCGTCACCACCACCGTATAGGTGACGACGTTGTTGACGGTGGCGGAGGCCAACCGCACCTCCTTCACGCGCCCGGTCAGGTTGGTGCTGGGGTGCGCGGCCACGGTGAAGGTGGCAGGCAGGCCCGCGCGGATGCGGCCGATATCCGCCTCGTCCACCGTCACCCAGACTTCCATCTCGTCCAGGTTGGCGGCGATGGTGAACAGCACCGGCGCCTGCAAACTCGCGGCGACGGTCTGGCCAATATCAATGCTGCGCGAGATCACCACACCATCGATCGGGCTGCGCACCGTGGCGAAGCCCAGGCTCACATCCACCTGGCGCAGTTGCGCGGCGCGCTGTTCGGCCGTGGCGGTCGCGGTTTCCACCTGCGCCAAGGCCACGCGCGCGGCGGCTTCAGCACTCAACAGATTGGCCTCGGCCTGCATGATCTGCGCTTCGGAGCCCACCAATTGCGCGCGCGCGACATCCTGCGCATTGCCCGCACGCAGCGCGTCGCGCACAGCGCCCACGCCGCTGCGGCGGAGTTCCTCCGTGCGGCGTGCTTCGAATTCGGCATCGCGCAATTGCGCCTGCTGCGCGGTCATGCCGGCGCGCGCGGCGGCGACCTGCGCGCGCGCCTGTTCAGCATCGGCCGCCGCACGTTCCGCCTGCGCGCGCGCGACCAGAAGGTTGGCGCGCGCGGATTGCAGATCGGCCTCGGCGGCCTGGCGCGTCGCTTCCAGCTGCTGCGTGTCGAGCCGCGCCAAGGGCTGCTGCGCGGTGACGCGCGAGTTGTAGTCGGCGAACAACTCCCGCACCTGGCCCGACAACTGGCTGCCCACCACCACGCTGGTCACCGGGTTCACCGTACCGGTTGCCGACACAATGGCGGTGATGTTGCCACGATCCACTTCCGCCGTGCGCAGCCGCGGCCCTGCGTTCTCGGCGCGCGCCAGGCCGGGCATGCCTTGCGTGTACCACCAGGCCCCACCGCCCAGCGCACCCACCACCAACAGAATCACAATCCCGCGCTTCATGATTGCGGCATAGCACGGCCGATGTAACGGTGATGTTGCTTCTTTCGGGTGGAACGCAACATGCGGGTCTTGGTGTTGGGCGCCGGCGCTCTGGGTGGGTATTTCGGCGGAAGGCTGGCCGAAGCAGGCGGCGATGTCACCTTCCTGGTGCGCCCCGCGCGCGCGGCGCAACTGGCCGCTGGCTTGCGGATCGAGAGCCCCTTCGGCGCCGCGCATATCGCGCCGCGCGTGGTGACACAGGCCACGCCCGGCTTCGACCTCTGCCTGCTGGCGTGCAAGGCCTATCATCTGGATGACGCGATCGCATCACTGCGCCCCGCCGCCGATGGCCGCATGGCGGTGCTGCCGGTGTTGAACGGCCTGTCGCATATCGCGCGATTGCAGGCGGAATTCGGCGCCGGCGCCGTGCTGGGCGGGCTCGCGCGCATCCAGGCCACGCTGGCGCCCGATGGCACGGTGCGGCAGTTGAACGACTGGCGCTGGCTGACCTTCGGCGACTGGGACGGCGGTGTTTCCGACCGCACGCGGGCGATGGCCGCGGCCTTTGCACCCGCCATCGGGATGGTGGCCGAAGCAGTGCCCGATATCCGCCAGCGGATGTGGGAAAAGCTCGTGCACCTCGGCACCGCGGGTATTTGCACGGTGCTGATGCGCGCGGCGGTCGGAGAGATCGCGCGCAGCGATGGCGGCGCGGAATTCATGCGCGGCGTGCTGCGCGCCAACGCTGCCATCGCCGCCGCGCATGGTCACCCGATGCCCGATGCCTTCATGGCGCAATACGACGCGCTGTTCGGCGACACGGCCAGCCTCTACGCGACATCGATGCTGCGCGACATCGAGGCCGGCGCGCCGGCCGAGATCGAGCATATCCTGGGCTTCCTGTCCGACGCGGCCACACGCGCGGGCGTGGATGGCACGGCGCATCGCCTGGCACTGCTGCATGGCCGCGCCTATCTGCAACGCCGCGCGGCGGGGCGCCTACCGACGAAGTAGCAGCGCAACCGCGCCCACCAGCGCCGCGATCAGCAGCAGGATCAGCGCCAGCGCATTCGCCTCAGGCGTCGGGCCCATGCGCATCTGGCTGAACAGCAGCACGGGCAGTGTTGTCGCACCTGGGCCGCCGGTGAAACTGGCCAACACGACGTCATCCAGCGAGAGCATGAAGGCCAAGCCCCAGCCTGCCAGCAGCGACGGTGCGATCAGCGGCAGCGTGATGGTGCGCAAGATGGTGGCGGGCGCCGCACCCAGATCCGCCGCCGCGTCCTCCAGCATGCGCCCCAAACCTGCCAGCCGCGCCTGCACCACCACCGCCACATAGGCCGCACCCAGGCTCGCATGGGCGAGCAGAATGGTCAGCACGCCGCGCCCTTCGGGCCAGCCCGTGGCGCGTTCCAGCGCGACGAAAAGCAGCAGCAGCGAGAGGCCAGTGACGACCTCCGGCAACACCAGTGGTGCGGCGGCCAGCGCGCCGAACACCATACGCCCGCGGAATGCGCCGTGGCGCGCCAGCACCCAGCCCAGCGCGCCGCCCGCCAGTACCGCGAGCGTCGCAGCACCCGCCGCAATGCCGAGCGAGAGCAGTGCGGCTTCCTGCATGCGCGGGTTGTCCGCGAGTGCCGCGAACCATCGCCACGAAAATCCGCCCCACACAAAAGGCTGCCGCGCATCGCTGAACGCGAAGACCGCCATCAACGCGACCGGCGCCCAAAGGAAGACCAGGCCCAATGCCAGCACCGCGCGCGTCATCGGCGTTCCAGTCGCTGCCAGAGCATGATGGGTGCGAGCAACACGCCGAGCAGTGCGACGGATGCGGCCGCGGCCAAGGGCCAGTCGCGTGACTGGAAGAACTCCTGCCAGATGGCGCGCCCGGCCAGCAGCGCATCCGGCGGGCCGAGCAGTTCGGGCACGACGAATTCGCCAGCTGCCGGGATGAACACCAACAGAAACGCAGCACCCGCCGCCGCCGCACTGGCCGGCAGCGTGACAGTGCGGAAGACGGTGAAGGGTGCTGCGCCCAGATCGGCGGCCGCTTCCTCCGGCGCGCGGTCACGCGCCGCGAGCGCGGCATAGAGCGGCAGCAGCGCGAAGGGCAGATAGCTGTGCAGCATGCCGGCCATCAGCGCGGGCCATGCATGCAACATCGGCAGCGGATCGATGATGATGCCGGCCGCCATCAGCGCGCGATTCACCAGACCCGAATCGCGCAGCAGCCCGATCCACGCGCCCATGCGCAGGACGAATCCGATCGCGAAAGGCAACACGCACACACCCACCAGCCAGGGCCGCGCACGCGGCACCGCGCGCAGGATGCCAAGCGCCATCGGGTAGGACAGCGCGACGCACAGCGCGGCCGTCAGCAGCGCCAACCACAGCGAACGCATCAGCGCGCCGAGGAAGAAGCCATCCGCTGTCAGCAGTGACCAGCTTTCGTTTGGCGCGTCGGTCAACCATGGCAAAAGGAAGGGCGGCAGACCGTCATGCGGCACCGCGAAGGCGACCAGCAGCACGACCAGCAAGGGTGCGGCAACCAGCAAGGCCAACCAGCCGGCGGCGCCCGTGCGGATCATGCGCAAAGCGGCACCAGCGCCGCCGCATCCCATGACAGCATCACCGCGACGCCCGGCGCGGGCGGTGCGGATTGCGCCGACAGCACGCTGCGCAACGCGGTGCCATCGGCGGTGCGGCAGGCGATCACCCAGGTCTCGCCGCGAAACGCGATGTGCTGCACGGTCGCCGGCACGGTGCCGGTCGGGCCCACGCGGATGTGCTCGGGGCGCAGCGCGCAAAGGCCGGCTGGCGTGTTGATGATGTTCGCAGCACCCAGGAATTCCGCGACGAAGCGCGTGGCGGGCCGCGCATAGACCTCCTGCGGCGATGCGCATTGCGCGACGCGGCCCTCATGCAGGACCGCGACCTGGTCGGCCAGCGCCAGCGCCTCCTGCTGGTCATGGGTGACCATGACGAAGGTGGTTTGCGTCTCGCGTTGCAGGCGGCGCAGCTCCGCACCGGTTGCGGCGCGCAGGCCGGCATCCAGCGCGGCCAGAGGTTCGTCCAGCAGCAGCAATGGCGGCTTGCGGGCCAATGCGCGCGCCAATGCCACGCGCTGCTGCTGGCCACCGGAGAGCTGCGCGGGGCGGCGCGCATCCAGACCGGAAAGCCCGACCAGTGCCAGCAAGTCAGACACGCGCGCGGCGCTGTATGTGCCCGCACGACGCAGTCCGTAGGCGATGTTCTCGTGCACCGACAGATGCGGAAACAGCGCATAGGACTGGAACATCATCGCGCAGGGTCGGCGCTGCGGCGGCAAGCCGGTGACATCTTCGCCACCGATCAGGATGCGGCCGGCATCGGCGGGTTCGAAGCCCGCGATGATGCGCAGCAGCGTCGATTTGCCGGAACCCGATGCGCCCAGCACCGCAAGGAAAGTGCCCGCCGGCACCTCCAGCGACAGCCCATCCAGCGCGCGCGCCGCGCCGAAATTCTTGCGCAGCGCTTCGACGCGAAGGCTCAACGCCCGGCCTTGAAGCGTGACCACAGCCGCGTGCGCGCGCGCTCCACCGCAGCTGTGGGCGTGCCGGCGATGAAGGCGTTGCGCAGCGCTGCATCATCGGGATGGACGGACGGATCATTCGCCACATCCGCGCGCAGCAGAGACCGCGCCGCCGGCACCGCCGAGGGATAGCGCACCTGGTTGGTGATGCCCGCCATCACATCCGGCTGCAGCAGGAAATTGATGAAGGCATGCGCGGCATCGGGGTTCGGCGCATCGGCCGGAATTGCCAGCATGTCGAACCACAGCTGCGCGCCTTCACGCGGGGCGGCGTAGCGGATTTCATAAGGGCGATTGGCTTCGCGCGCGCGTGCGCCGGCCTGGATGACATCGCCGCTGTAGGACAGTGCCAAGCATATCTCGCCATTGGCCAGCGCATCCACGATCGCTGCCGACCCTGGAATGCTGCGCAGGAAAGGCCGGATCGCCAGCAGCGCCTGTTCCGCCGCGCGCAGATCGGCCGCATCGCCGCTGTTCGGATCACGCCCCAGGAAGCGCAGCACAGAGGGCAGCACATCCGTCGGGCTGTCCATCACCGCGATGCCGCAGCGTGCCAGCCTGCGCGCATTCGCGGGGTCCAGCAGCAGCGCCATGCTGTCCAGTGGTGCATCGGGTGCGAGCGCGCGGATGCGGTCGACACGCATGCCCAAACCAACCGTGCCCCACAGGTAGATGACGCCATGGCGGTTGCCTGGATCGACCGCCGCGATGCGCTGCATCAGCGCCGGATCCAGGTTGCGCGCATTCGGAATGCGCGACATCTCGAGCGGACGCAGCCCGCCCGCGCGCACCAGCCGCGCGAAGGTCGGCTCGCTGGTCGGCACGATGATGTCGAAGCCTGAACGGCCGGCCGAAAGCCGCCCCTCCAGCGTCTCCAGGCTATCGTAGACATCGTAGCGGATGCGGATGCCGCTCTCGCGCTGGAAGCGATCGACCGCATAGGGATCGATGTAATCCGCCCAGTTGAAGACGTTCAGAACGGGCTGCGCGTGGACCGCCAACGGCAGCGCCAGCAGCATGGCAAGAAGGATACGTCGCATGCCGCCATGCATGCCACCCCAGGCGCGGTTTGGCCAAGGGCGAAAACATCGCGCAAGGGCGTGATTTTTTTCTTGACGATGGCCGGAATACATTGCTAATACAGCCGGGCCAACGGGCGAATTGCGCCCGCATCATTTCCCAAACCCTTGTCTCTCCGCACCGCCCGGGCACCCGCCCCGGGCGGTGCTTTCGCGCGTCCATCCCCCAG
>JAAFHD010000158.1 GCA_013298245.1 Alphaproteobacteria bacterium | reverse complement strand
CAATGGCCCGATGACGACCGACCTGATCGAAAACCGCGTACAGGCGCTGTTCCAATCCATCTCCGCCGTGGCGGAACTGGCCCGCAGCGGCCGCGTGCGCGCGATCGCCGTCACCGGTGATGCCCGCGCGCCGGCCTTCCCCGATGTGCCGACAATGCGCGAACAAGGTGTAGACATTGTATCCACAGGCTGGTTCGGTATCTGCGCGCCGGCCGGCACGCCGGAGCCCATCCTGGACCGGCTGAACACCGCGCTGAACGCCATCCTGGCCGAGCCCGAAATCGAAGCGCGCATTATCCAGGGCGGCGCCGTGCCGAAGCGCACCACGCGGCCCGAAATGGCTGCCTTCATGGCTGCGGAAAGTGCCCGCTGGCGGCCGGTGATTCAGGCCACCGGTGCGACCGTGGATTGATCAGGCCGGCACGTCACCCGCCAGCGTGATGCGGTGCATCAGCCGCATGTGCCCGTGATAGTCGTTGATCGGGTAATGCAGGCAGGCGCGATTGTCCCACAGCGCCAGGCTGCCGGGTTGCCAGCGGAAGCGGCAGGTGAATTCGGGCTTCACGCAATGGCGGAACAGGAAGGCCAGCAGATCCGCGCTTTCTTCCTCCGCCATGCCCTCGAAATGCGCGGTGTGGCCGGCGTTCACATACAGGCCGAGCCGCCCGGTTTCCGGGTGCGTGCGCACCACCGGGTGCAGCGCATCGTATCGGCGGCGCGCGTCATCCCGCGCGCTGTCCTTGATGCGGTCTTCGCGTGTTTTCGACACATCCGCCTTGGCACTGCTGTTCACCGCGCGCAGCGGGCGCAGCATGGCCTGCATGGCCGGTGACAGCGCATCCCAGGCGGCGGCGAGCGACGCGAACATGGTGTCGCCACCAGCCGGCGGGATGTCGCGGCCGAGCAGCATGGTCGCCATCGGCGGCGCGTCCAGATAGGCGGTGTCGGTGTGCCAGACGCCGCCGAAATTGACGCGTTCATGCGGCAGTTTCTTCACCTCGATGATCTCAGGGAAGCCGTCGATGCCACTCACAAATGGGTATTCCACCGGCGCGCCGAAACGCCGCGCAACCGCGAGAAATTCGCCGGGCGACAGGTGCTGGTCGCGGAAGAAGACAACGCCGTGTTCCAGCCAGGTCGCGCGGATATCGCGCACGGCATCATCGGGCATGTTGCCGGATAGCGTGATGCCGCTGATCTCCGCGCCCACGGCGCTCGAGAGTTTTTGCACGTTCATGAACCATTCCTCCGCGCCGGCGATGATGCCGCCGCGCGGGGCCAGTCACAACCGGAGGCCGCTCTCCGCATCGAAGATGTGCAGTTTATCGAGGGGCAGGATGACGCCAAGCGTGTCACCCGGCACGGAGCCAGTCGGCACCTTGGCAACCACCGTGGTGCCGTTGTCCAGCTTGCCATGCACCACGGTTTCGCCACCCAGCGGTTCCAGCAATTCGACGGCCAGCGTCAGCCCGCCATTGCCGATCAGCAGGTGTTCCGGGCGGATGCCGAGCGTGACCTTGTGCCCATCGGCCAGCGGCGCCGAGACGGGCAGCAGCAGGCCGGTTTCCAACCGCACGGCGCCGGCTTCCATCACACCAGGTAAAAAATTCATCGACGGGCTGCCGATGAAGCCCGCGACATAGGTGTCGGCCGGGTGCGACCAGATTTCCATCGGTGTGGCGATTTGTGCGGCGCGACCCTGGTGCATCACGACCAGGCGGTCGCCCAAAGTCATCGCCTCCACCTGGTCATGCGTGACGAACAGGCTGGTGACGCCGAGGCGGCGTTGCAGGCGCTTGATCTCCGCGCGCATGGTCACGCGCAGCTTGGCATCCAGGTTCGACAGCGGTTCGTCGAACAGGAAGAGTTTTGGGTCGCGCACGATGGCGCGGCCCATCGCCACACGCTGGCGCTGCCCGCCGGAGAGCTGGCGCGGGCGGCGTTCCAACAGGTGCTGGATTTCCAGCATGCCGGCGGCCTCGGCCACGCGGCGGCGGATGTCTTCCGGTGAACGGCCGCGGATTTTCAAGCCGTAGGCCATGTTCTGGAACACGGTCATGTGCGGGTAGAGCGCGTAGTTCTGGAACACCATCGCGACGTCGCGTTCGGCGGGTTCGAGTGCGGTGACGTCGCGTTCCTCGATGCGGATGCTGCCGGTGGTGGCGGTTTCCAGCCCCGCCACGATGCGCAGCAAGGTGGACTTGCCGCAGCCGGACGCGCCGACGATGACAATCATCTCGCCATCCGTCACATCCAGGTCGATGCCGTGCAGGACTTGCGTGGTGCCGAAGCGCTTGGTGACGCCAGCTACGTTCAGGGTCGCCATTACTTTTCGGTCTCCACCAGGCCCTTGATGAACCAGCGCTGCATCAGCACCACCACCGCCACAGGCGGCAGCAGCGCCATGACGGCGGTGGCCATGATCACGTTCCATTCGTTCTGTGCGTCGCCGGTGCCGATCATCTTGGTCAGGCCGACGACGATGGTTTCCAGGCTGCGATCATTCACGATCAGCAGCGGCCAGAGATACTGGTTCCAGCCATAGATAAACAGGATGACGAATAGTGCGGCGATGTTCGTGACGGACAGCGGCAGCACGACATCCTTGAAGAAGCGCATGGGGCCTGCGCCATCGATCTTCGCGGCTTCCACGTATTCGGGCGGGATGGTCAGGAAGAATTGGCGGAACAGCAGCGTGGCCGTGGCGGATGCGATGAGTGGCACCACCAGGCCGGCCATGCTGTTCGTCATGTCGAGATTCACCATCACCTGGAAGGTGGGGATGATGCGCACCTCGACGGGCAGCATCAGCGTGATGAAGATCAGCCAAAAGGCCAGCATGCGGAAGGGGAAGCGGAAGAACACGACCGCGTAGGCGGAGGTCAGTGAGATGGCGATTTTGCCCGCCGCGATCAGCACCGCCATCAGCAGCGAATTCACCAGCATCACCGCGGCCGGCGTGGTGGTGAAGCGGCCCGCGCCGCCGGCCCAGGCGGCGCTGTAGTTCTCCACGCCATGCCCGCCCGGCAGCAGCGGCACATCGCCGCGCCCGATCGTGCTGATGTCGTGCGTGGAGCCGATGACGGTGATGTAGATCGGGAAGGCGAAAATCAGCACGCCAATGCCGAGCCACAGGTATGGCCAGAGGGAGCGTTTTTCCAACATCAGTAATGCACCTTCCGCTCGATGAAGCGGAACTGCACCATGGTCAGCGCGATGACCATGATCATCAGGATGACGCTTTGCGCCGCGCTGGTGCCGAGGTTCAGGTTCATCACGCCATCGGTGTAGACGCGGTAGATGAGGGTTTCGGTCGCCTTGCCGGGGCCGCCCTGGGTGATGGAATGGATCACGCCGAAGGTGTCGAAGAAGGCGTAGGTCAGGTTCACCACCAGCAGGAAGAAGGCGGTGGGTGAGAGCAGCGGGAAGACCACCGTCCAGAAGCGGCGCATGGGCTTGGCGCCATCGATCGCCGCGGCCTCCAGCACCGAACGTGGGATGGCCTGCAGCCCCGCCAGGAAGAAGATGAAGTTGTAGGAGACCTGCTTCCAGGCGCTGGCGATGATGACGAGCAGCATCGCCTGGTCACCATTCAGCTTGTAGTCCCACGGGATGCCGGCGGCGTTCAGCATGCGGCCGAACAGGCCGATATTCGGGTGGAACATGAACAGCCACAGCACGGCGGCCACCGCGGGCGCCACTGCGTAAGGCCAGATCAGCATGGTTTTGAAGGTGGTGGAGGCGCGGATTTGTTTGTCGGCCTGCACGGCCAGGAAAAGTGCGACGGACAGCGCCAGGCCGGCGACGGCGGTGGAGAAAAAGATGGTCCGCCCGAAGCTTTGCAGCCAGGTCGGGTCGGACAGCACGTCGGTGAAGTTTTCGAAGCCGACGAATTGCGAGGACAGCCCGAAAGCGTCCTCGCGCAGGAAGGATTGGTACACGGCCTGGAAGGCCGGCCAGAAGAAGAACACGCCGGTGATGATCAGCTGCGGCAGCAACAGCACCAAAGGCAGGAACTTGCCCTTGAACAGGAATGACGCAGGCGCTGCCATCAGCATTCTCCAGAAGGGCGGCGCGGGGGTGCCGCGCCGCTGGCGACATCAACCGCGATTGGTGCGCTCGAAGTTGCGCAGCACAACGTTGCCGCGCGTGACGGTGTTGTCCATCGCCTGTTGCGCGGTCTGCTGGCCTTGCAACGCGCGCTCCATCTCTTCCTGCATGGCCACGCGGATTTCGACGAAGCCGCCCAGGCGAATGCCGCGGGTGTTGCCCGTCATTTGTCCGCCGCCGCGCAGCAGCTGCTGGATCGGCACATCCGCACCCGGGTTCTGCGTGTAGAAGCCCGACGCGCGCACCTGTTCAAACGCGGTGCGCGTGACCGGCAGGAAGCCCGTGGTGGTGTGCCAGTTCGCCGCCACCTGCGGCTGCGCGATGAAGGCGTAGAATTCCGCCACACCACGATATTCATCAACGCTGCGCTGCGCATTCGGGCCGCGGTTCATCGCCCAGAAGGCCGCACCACCGATGATGCTGTTCAGCGGCGCGCCGCCGACATCGTTGTAGAATGGCAGCATCGCGGCACCGAGGTTCGCCAGGCCACCCGGCACCTCGTTGATGAAGCGCGACCGCGCGCCGGACGACGCGAAGCTCATCGCCGCCTGGCCGGAGGCGAAGATCGCATCGCCCGCCGCATCGCGCCCGCCCCAGCGGAAGGTGCCCTCGCGGCCCATTTCCATCAGGGTGTTGATGTGGCGCACTTGCAGCGCGTTGTTGACGCGAAGCTCTGCGCCCAGGCCGCCGAAGCCGTTGTCCAGCGTCGCCAGCGGCGTGTTGTGGATGGCGCTGAACTGCTCCACCTGCGTCCAGGTCGGCCAGGCGGTGGTCAGCGGCACTTCGATGCCGGCAGCGCGGATACGGGTCGCGGCGGCGCGCAGCTCGGCCCAGGTGGAGGGCGGCGCATCGGGGTTCAGGCCGGCGCGGCGGAACATGTCCTTGTTGTAGAACATGATGGCGGTGGAGCTGTTGAAGGGCATGCCCATCATGCGGCCATCGGCCAGGCTGTAGTAGCCGCGCACGGCCGGCAGATAGTCATCGAAATTGATGCGCACGCCGGTCTCGGCCAGCAGTTCGTGCACGGGCTTCACCGCGCGGCCGGCGGCCATCATGGTGCCGGTGCCGACTTCGAACATTTGCACGATATGCGGCGCGGTGCCGGCGCGGAACGCGGCGATCGCGGCGACCATGGTTTCCGGATACGAACCACGGAAGCTGGACACGATGCGGAAGCGCGACTGGCTCTGGTTGAACTGGTTGGCGATGGCTTCCAGCGTGCCGCCGAGGGGCTGCGCCAGGCCATGCCAGAACTGGATCTCGATCGGGCCGCCCTGCGCGATGGCGGGGGCTGCGATGGTGGTGGAGGCAAGGCCGGCGGAAGCCAGGCCCAGGGTGCGGCGCTTCATGAGGGGGGTCTCCCAGTGTTTTGTTGGCCGCGGGCCAGTAGGCGCGCGACGTTACAGCGGTATGCCAGATTTATGACAGCGAGGTGAAGCGGGGTTAGTGCTTCTTGTTGCGCTCGGCTTCGCGCAGGTAGTCCTCGGTTGTTTTGGTGTTCGGGCGTTCGTCACCGGCATAGGGGTCGATGCCGCCGGTGGTGGCTTCGAAGACGCGGCAATCCTCGCACAAATCCAGCACGGCCAGGCGCGCGGGGTCCTGGAACATCCAGTGGGAGGCGAGCTTGGCCTTCACTTTTTCCACGCTGGATTTGGTGCCGAATAGTTTCTGGCAGCGCGGGCAGGCCAGCGGTTCCTCGGCCTTCACCACCTGCGCGGCGGAGGCCGATTCGGCGAAGTTGAGACGCGGTTCGAGGGTGATGACCTTCTCCGGGCAGGTCGCGGCGCAGAGGCCGCATTGCACGCAGGCGTCTTCCAGGAATGACAGCTCCGGGCGGTCCGGATTGGCGCGGAAGGCGCCGGTGGGGCAGACCATGGTGCAGGCCAGGCAGAGCGTGCAGCCATCGGCCGCGACTTGGGCCACGCCGAAGCCGGCGAAAGCGGGCAGGGCGATGGTTTCGGTGGTGGCGGCGGAGAGGCGGCGGAGCGCGCGCAGGGCGCGCAACGCGACCTCGCGCGGGGCGCCGAGCGGCAGGCCGGAATCGGCTTCCCAGGTGGTGCGCAGCGCGCGGGTTTCGGCCAGCGCGTCGAGCATGGCGAAGGGGTCGTCGGTCTCTATGGCGGCGGCGCGGGCGCCCAGCCCCATGCCGTCGGTCGCGGCGTTCAGCGTGTCGATCACGCGCAGCACGCCGTCGGCGCCCTCGGCTCGGCGGGCGGGCAGCAGGACGCGCAGGCCCGCCGCACCCCAGGCGACGGCGCTGGCCAGAACCGACAGGTCCAGCTGCGTCGGTTCGTTCACGCGGATGGGGATGACGCGTGCGGGCAGCCCATCGCCATGGCGCGCGGCGGCGTCGATCAGCGCATCGCCATGCGCGGCGTGCAGCAGCAGCACGGGGTCGGTGCCGCCGGCATCGCGAAACGCGGAGAGGGCTGCGCGGATGCGCTTGGCGACGGCCTCGGCCGGCGGCAGTGCGTATTGCGCGGCGCCGGTGGGGCAGACGGCGGCGCAGGCGCCACAGCCGGCGCAGATTTCGGCGCTGATGATGACCGAGTCTTTACCCGGTGTGATGGCGCCGGTGGGGCAGACATCCAGGCAACGCGAGCAACCCACGCGCTTGTTGCGTGAGTGCGCGCAGAGGCTTTCGGTGAACGTCACGAAGCGCGGCTTGTCGAAGGTGCCGACCAGGGTTTGCGCCTTTATCACCGCTTCCAACACGGCCAGCGGGTCGGTGGGGTCGGCGCGCAGATAGCCCTCGCGCACGTCATGGGCGGGGAACATGGCGGGGCGGCCGCTCAAGTCCAGGATGATGTCGCACTGGCTGCGTGCGCCATCGCGCGATGGCCCCCAGGCATGCGCTGCGCGTGACGATGGAGAGGCAGCGGCATAGCCGTCGATCACCACCTCGAAGGCGCCGAGATAGCCGGTCGCACCCCGCGCGCGGCCGCGCAGGATGGGGAAGCCGGTGATGGCGGGCGCGGTCTCGGCGCTGCCGTCGAGCAGCACGGTGATGTCGAGCGTGTCGGCCAGGCGCTTCGCGGCCGCGACCGCTGCATCATCGCGCCCCAGCACCAGGCACACGCCCTGCGATTCCAGCGTCACCAGAGGTGTCGCCGGCATCGGCACGGCGGCGGCGGCCAGCAGGGCGGCCATTTTCGGCGATGCCTTGATACCTTCCTTGGACCAGCCCGCGGCCTCGCGGATGTTCACGAAAGTCAGGTCGGCGTCCTCGCCCTCTTCCTGGAAGATCGGCTGTTCCTGGGTGCAGGCGACGGTGATCGGCCGCCCTTCGCCCAGCGCGGCCTGGAAGCGGTCCAGCTGCTTGCGGCAGAGCTGTTCCGCGCCACGGATTTCCACGCCCGCGCAGCCGCGGCCGATGGCGGCCAGGTCAGGCTCCATCGTGTCCTCGCAGGTGCAGACGAAGGCGATGCGGTTCATGGCGTTTCCCGAGTAAAGCGGTTGTCCTATACCGGTGCGCAAGACGTCCGGGAACACCATGACACTGACATTGCCCAGCCTGTTCCGGCCCGTGCCCCTGCGCGAAGGCCAGGACGCGATGCGCGCCGCGATGCTGCTGGCGCCGGAGGAAGGCGCGCCGGCGCGCTCACGCGGCGCGGGCACGCTGTGCCATTTCGGCGGCACGGCGCGCATCGAGGCAGCGGTAGTGCTGGAACCCGAAATGCCATTGGGCCAGGCGCGGCTGGCCTTGCAGGCGGGCGCCAATGCGCTGGCCGATGCGCTGACCGTGCTGGGCCCGCCCGACATGCCGATGGGTTTCCACTGGCCCGCGACGCTGTCGGTGAATGGCGCACGCGTG
>JAAFHD010000157.1 GCA_013298245.1 Alphaproteobacteria bacterium | reverse complement strand
GTCGGGCATTGGAAGGCCGGATGTCATGCAATGCACCATCGATGATGATGTCCTGACCAGTGTCGCGGATGTGTCGATCCGCCGCGCCTGCGGGCTTGCGCTGTCCGCCATTGGGCTGGTGATGTTCAGCCTGGCGCAGGATCTGGAACTGGCGTTGCATATGGGTGCCGCGCTGCTGGCACTGCTGACACTGGGCCTGGTGTTTGCCGGCTGGCAGGCGCCGAAGCGCGACCTGCGCGATGGTGAGGCGTGGAGCGAAATCCTCTCCAATGGCCGCGCGCATGGCGTGCGCCGTCAGGAGGTCAGCCCGCGGCTGGGCATGAAACTGCGTGAGCGGCTGTTCTGGCACGCCGAACGCATGGGGGCGGTGACCATGGTGATGGGCGCCTTGTGGGTGGCGATCAGCCTGCTGCGCTGATCGCGCGCAACACCAGCGCGGAGACGATATCGGGCTGGTCCAGGCTCGGCAGATGGCCGCTATCGGCGATCGGATACGCCGTGCCATGGGGCAGCGTGGCTGCCACATGGCGGCTGCGGGCCTGCACATGCGGCAGGTCCAGCTCTCCCCAGGCGACCAGGGCAGGTGCGGCGATCTCGTGCAGGTGCGGATGGATGGGCTGCGTGTCGCGATCCGTGCCGACGGGCGGCATGTGCAGGGCGGTGTCGCTCATGGCGCGCATCAGGTCGCGTGCGGCGCCTTGCACGCGGCCGTCGATGCCCAATGCGCCGTCGAGGAAAAGCCGCGCACGCATCGTGCTGATGCGATCATGGTCACCCGCGGCTTCGGCGGCCTTGAGCTGCGCCATCGTGGCGGCCACCTCAGGCGTGTAGGTCGCATCCGGTGCGCCGGTGACATTGGGCGCGATCAGCACCAGGGCACGCAGGCGGGCCGGATGGCGCAGCGCGAGATGCAAGGCGACGCGCCCGCCAAGGGAATTGCCGACCAGGATGGCGGGCTTGCCATCGGCGCAGGCGTCCATGACGGCCAGAAGATCGGAAAGGGCGGAATGGTCCTCGGCTTTCGCGACCGTTTCGCCAAAGCCGCGCCGGTCATAGGCTATGGCGTAGTGTGTGGCGCTGACCGCTTGCATCTGCGTGCGCCAGCTTCGACTGTCGCAGATATTCGCGTGCAGGAAGATGACGGGGTCACCAGTGCCGGCTGTGTGCACAGCCAGCGCCGCACCGGCCGAGGCCACGCGACAATCCGCCATGATCAAGCGCTCTCCGACCGCATGCGCCAGCTTGTTGCGCCCGATGGGCGGCGCGCAATCGCTATGGCGTCATTCCTGGGTTGCGATCCGCACGGCGGCGCGGCCCAAGCCAGTCCAGGACGCCGCCCAATCACCATGATCGGCGGGCGCAGCGCGTCCATCCAGCACCACGACCAGCACGGCGCCGGCGGGCAGGCCGCCCATCTCGCGCGCGGCTTGGGCTGCGCGTTGCAGCAGCGCTTCGGCGTCCGCGGCGGTCGCGCGGGTGCGCGCATCACCAGCCAGTAGCGCACAAGCGCTGGGCGGGGGTGCGGCCTTGCCCTTGCCCAGAACCACATGGCCCAGGCTGGCCAAATCGGCGGTGGCGTCGGCGGGCGTTGCGGCGCCATCGCGCCAGCGCGTGCTGCTGATATCCAGCGCCGGGTGCAGGCGCGAGAACACAGGCGCGCCATCGGCCAGGTCTTCGGCCAACACGCCGACCAGCGCGGGCGCGATCCGCCCGTGTCGCAGGATGGCGCTGACCAGCACGGCACCCGTGGTCATGAAGCGCGATTCCAGCATCGGGCCGGTAAGCCCGCTTTCGGTCAGGCGCAGGCCGCAGGGCAGGACGCCCAGGCTTTGCAGGACCTCCGCCGCGATGTCTTCCGCGGTCGCCATGTCCGCGATGGGCGTGGGGGAGACGGGGTTGCCGCTCTCCCACGCCTCGACCAGCGCGGCCGCGATGGGGTTGCTCATCGCAGCGGCGGCAGGTCGCCGATGGTTTCTTCCTGGAAGCCGCCTTCGGGCGGCGCGTCGATGGACATGGAGGGCGGGCCGGACTGGCCACCATAGAGCGTCTCGGGCAGCCAGGTGACCATGCCGGGGAAGATGTAGACCAGCACCATCGTGAGGACGACGATGTAGATGAAGGGCATGCAGCCCTTGAAGATGTCCTCGATCTTGACGTGCTTGGGGGCCACGCCCTTCAGGTAGAAGGCGGCCATGGCTACGGGCGGCGAGAGGAAGCTGGTTTGCAAATTCAGCGCGATCAGGATGCCGAAGAACAGCGGGTCCACGCCGAAATCATCCAGCAGCGGCAGGAAGATGGGCACGAAGATCACGATGATCTCGGTCCATTCCAAAGGCCAGCCGAGCACGAAGATGATGGCCTGCGCCAAGAGCATGAAGGTGAAGGTGTTGAGGGGGAGGGATTTGACGAATTCCTCCACCACCGACTGGCCACCCAGGTAGCCGAAGACGGATGAGAAGATGTAGCTGCCGACAAAAAGCCAGCAGACCATCGCGCTGGTGCGCGCGGTGAGGAACACGGATTCCTTCAGCTTCTGGAAGGTGAAGGCGCGGTAGACAATGGCCAGCAGGATCGAGCCGAGCGAGCCCATGGCGGCCGCTTCCGATGGTGTCGCCAGGCCCATCAGGATGGCGCCGAGGACCATCGCGATCAGCAGTGCGAGCGGGAAGAAGCTGGTCAGCAGGTTCAGCGCGATGACGCCGAAGGGCACCTTCACCGCGTCGGGCGGCAGGCGGGGGGCGACCTCGGGCTTCAGGATGGCGATGCCGATGGCATAAACGATGTACATGCCAGCCAGGAAAATGCCGGGGATGAAGGCCGCGGCGTAAAGCTGCACGACCGACACGCCGGCCGTGGCACCATACAGGATCAGCATGATCGACGGCGGGATGAGGATGCCCAGGCACCCGCCCGCGCAGACCACGCCGGCCGCCAGCTTCACGTCATAACCGGCGCGCAGCATGGCCGGGAAAGCCAGCAGGCCCATCAGCGTGACGACGGCGCCCACGATGCCGGTGGCCGTTGCGAACAGCGCGCAGGTGGCCAGCGTGGCGACCGCGAGAGAGCCGGGGATGTTGCCGGACGCCATCTGCAGCGAACGGAACAGCCGGTCCAGGATGTTCGCGCGTTCGATGATGTAGCCCATCAGCACGAACAGCGGCACCGACAGCAGCACGTCCGAACTCATGACGGCGTATGTCCGCTGGATCAGCAGGTCGAACACGCGGTCGCCCATGCCGAGGAAGCCGAAGAACAACCCCATCGCCATCAGCGTGAAGGCGATCGGGAAACCCAGCAGGATGAAGAACAGGAACAGGAGAAGCTGGGTAAGGCCCAGTGCTGCGTCGGTCATGGGTGGTCTCTCAGCGCGGCTTGGCGGTCAAAGCCGCGTCGCCCTTTTCGGCGAGTTCGCGGGCCAGTTGTTCGGGGTCTTTTTCGGCGGCTTGCGCCAGGATCAGCTGTTCCAATTCCTGCACGTCGGACAGGCGCTGCGGCCAGTCGCCCTCACGGATGCAGCGCACGCAGCGAACGGTTTCCACCAGGCCCTGCAACAGCATGATGAAGCCGACGATGGGGATGATGCCCTTGAACGGCCAGATGATGGGGCCGGAGGGGCTGAACATGCTGCGCTCATTCTGGACGTAGCTGAGTTCGAAAAAATGGAAGCCGGCCACCATGAAGGCGAAGATCGCGGGGAAGAAGAACAGGATGTAGAGGACGAGATCCAGGCTGGCCTGCCGCCGCGGCGGCATCATCCGGTAGAGGAAGTCCCCGCGCACATGGCCGTTGCGCGACAGCGCGTATGCGCCGGCGAACATGAACAGCGTGCCGTAGAGCATATACTGGACGTCATAGCCCCAATTGGTCGGCGCGCTGAAGAAGCGCCGCGCGAAGACCTCGTAGACGATGGCCGCCGTCAGCAGCAGGATGGTCCAGGAAAACAGCTGGCCGATCAGGGTCGAAAACCGGTCCACCGCCAGCAGCGCGCGCTGCACAAAAGCGGCCTGCGAAAACGCTATGCCCACGATGATCGCCGCGGCGACAAGCCCGGCAAGACCGCCCACGAAAAGGCTGTCTGACATTTTTCTTTGCCCCCCAACGCGAAAAAAAGCGGCCCGGTGGCAGTGCCACCGGGCCGCGTATCACGCAAGTTTCAACGCGGTAATCAGCGGCGCGCGAAGAAGTGGTTGAAGCTGCGCACGGCCGAGACTTCATAGCGCAGGAAGAAGTTGCCCACGCGCGAGCACCAGGCGCGCTGGCTGTCCGTGACCTTCTTGAAGAAGGCGCCGGTGGCGGGGCTGGTGGTGTCGGCTTCCTGGCGCGCGATCACGCGGTCCCAGGCGGCGAGCTGCGCATCCAGGATGGCGGTCGGCGTGGTGCGGACGTTGACCTGCTGCTGCTGCTGCATGGCCAGCAGGTCCGCGGAGTAGCGGTCCTGCAGCTTCCACGACATGTCGGAAGATGCGGCTTCCGAAGCGTGGCGGATGATCGCCTGATGTTCGGCCGGCAGGGCGTCGAAGCGCTGGCGGTTGAACAGCACTTCGAAGGTCTCGACCGCCTGGTGATAGGACTGGATGTAGTAGTTCTTCGCGACATCCGGGAAGCCCAGGATGCGGTCGGAGGACGGGTTGTTGAACTCCGCCGCGTCGATCACGCCGCGTTCCAGCGCGGGCACGATTTCGCCGCCGGGCAAGGCCACAACGGCGGCACCCATTTCCTGGAACAGGTCCGTCGCCAAGCCCACGGTGCGATAGCGCAGGCCACGGATTTGCTCGGCGCGCTCGATCGGGTTGCGGAACCAGCCGAGCGGCTGCGTCGGCATCGGGCCGGTCTGGAAGCCCACCGCGTTCATGCGCAGGATGTCGTGCATCAGTTCGCGGTACAGCGCCTGGCCACCGCCATAATAGAACCAGCCGAGGAACTGGTGCGCATCACCGAACCAGGGCGGCGTGGTGCCGAACAGGCTGAAGGCGCGGTTGCGGCCGAACCAATAGGCCGACACGCCATGGCCGCCGTCGAGCGTGCCGCTGTGCACGGCATCCAGCAGCTGGAAGGCGCCGACCACCGCACCGGCGGCCAGCAATTCCAGGCGCAGGCGTCCGCCGGCCATGCTGTTCACGCGGTTCACGTAGTCCTGCGCGAATTCGTGGAAGATGTCGCGCTGCGGCCAGGTGGACTGGAAGCGCAGCGTCACGGTCTGCGCGCGGCTGACCTGCGGTGTGGCCAGGATGGCAGTGGCCGTGGCAGCAGCAGCGCCAGCCTTCAGGAAGCCGCGCCGGGCGGCGGTGTTTTCGGTCATGGTATCCTCCCAGGGCGGTGGTTCCCGCCTGATGCGCGTTTGATAGCGGCACGCGAAACCGTGCGCAATCTGGGAATGCGGGGCGCTTTCCATTGCACTGTCATACTTGACGCGCGCGGCGCGCAAGTCATTGTAGAAGGCGAATGGTCCCCCCGCCGGAAGCCCCCATGCACGCGCCAAGCCTTGACCTGTTGGTCGAGACGGGGCTGGCTTTGCCGCGCTATCCGCTTGATGGCTCGGCGGGGCATTTGCTGCGCCGCGCGGTGCAGCGGCACCAGGCCCTGTTCCAGGAACGGGCGAACGGCTTGGGGCTGACCGCGCCGCAATTCGCCGCGCTGACCAAGCTGGCGGAACTGCGCAGCGCCACACAGAACCGGCTGGGCAGGCTGGTCGCGATGGACAGCGCGACCATCCAGGGCGTGATGAAGCGGCTGGTGATGCGCGGGTTGGTCCGCACCGATCGCGACCCGATGGATCGGCGCACATTGGTGCTGGTGATGACGCCGGCCGGTGATGTCGCGGTGACGGATGCGCGCGCGGCCGGGGCCGCCGCGAACGGTGCCTTGATGGCCGGGTTGGACGAGACCGAACGCGCGCAGTTGATTGGGCTGCTGCGCCGTGTGACGGGCTAACGCGCCTCGATCAATTCCACCAGCATGCCATCGGGGCCGCCGATGAAGCAGATGCGCACGCCGGGGCGGGGGCTGGAAATACCCTTGGCCAGCATGCCGCCCTTGGCGGTGATGTCGGCGACGGCGGCTTCGATGTCATCGACCGACAGGCCGATATGTTCGAGGCCCCGATGCGGGGTGGCGGGCACGCCGGCGGTGCCTTCGGGCACTTCCTCCACATAGATGTTCTGGCCGACCAGCCCCAGCATCACGCGCAGCGTGCCGGCTGGCGTGGTCATGCGCGTGTTCTCCACGGCGCCGAACATGGTCTTGAACCAGGTCGCGGCGGTGTCCGGCGCGGTGGTGCGATAGTGGATGTGGTGCATCCCGTAGCGTGGCGTGCTCATGCGGCGTAGCCTGCACCCAACGAACGCGAAGGACAACGCCATGCCCGATACAAACCTCGCCGTGCTGCTGCGCCGCCGCCCCGTGGGCGCGCCCACCGATGCGGATTTCGAGATCGTCGAAGGCCCGGTGCCGGAACCGGCCGATGGCCAGGTGCTGGTGCGCGCGAAATACCTGAGCCTGGACCCGTATATGCGCGGCCGCATGTCGGATGCGAAATCCTATGCCGCACCGGTGCCGCTGGGCAGCGTGATGGGCGGCCAAACGGTGGGCGAGGTGGTGGCCAGCCGCCACCCGCGTTTCGCGCCCGGCCAGACGGTGCTGGGTGGTTCCGGCTGGCAGCGGTTTTCGGTGGTGGATGCGGCGGTGTTGACCCCTGTTTCCACCGATGACGCGCCGCTATCGTGGAACCTGGGCGTGCTCGGCATGCCGGGGCTGACGGCCTGGGTGGGGCTGGCCGATATCGGCACGCCGCGCACGGGGGAAACGGTGGTGGTCAGCGCGGCATCGGGCGCGGTGGGCCAGGTGGGGGGGCAGTTGGCGAAGACCGCCGGGTGCCGCGTGGTGGGCATCGCGGGGGGTGCGGAAAAATGCGCTTTCGTCACGCAGGAACTGGGCTTCGATGCGTGCATTGATCATCGCGGCGATTTGCGCGCGCAGCTGAATGCGACCTGCCCGGATGGCATCGATGTGTATTGGGAAAATGTTGGCGGCGCAGTGCAGGCGGCGGTGTGGCCGCGCCTGCGCGATTTCGGCCGCATGGTGATGTGCGGCATGATCGCGCAATACAATGAGGCGCCAGGTGCCGACACCGTTGGCGCGCCGGCAGGCCCGAACCTGGGTGCTGTGGTTCGCAAGCGGCTGCGCGTGCAGGGCTTCATCGTCAGCGATACCGGCTGGCCGCGTTACCCCGCGTTCCGCGCGGAAATGCTGGGGCATATGCGTGCCGGGCGGATGAAGGTGCGGGAGGATATCGTGGTCGGCCTGGCCAATGCGCCGCGCGCCTTCATGGGGCTGCTGGAAGGGCGCAATTTCGGCAAGCTGGTGGTGCAGATCGACGCATAGCGCTACGCCGCCAGCCACAGCGCCACAGCCACCAAACCCAGGGCCAGCGCGCGCTGCACCAGGCGGCGCTGGCCGCTGCCTTCAAGCCAAGGGCGCAGCCGAACCGCCGCCAGCACCACGCCGACATGCACCGCCGTGGCGATGCTGACATAGACCGCGCCGAGTGCGCCGAATTCGCGCGGCGTCGTGCCGAAACCCGGCACCACGGTGACGAAGAACAGGATCGATTTCGCGTTGAACAGATTGGCCAGCACGCCGCGCCAGAATACGCCGCGCAGCGGCACTGGTGCGCCCGGCTGCAAGGGGCGGGCGGCGTCGCGCCAGGCCTCCCACGCGAGGAACAGCATGACGGCAACGCCCGCCCAGCGCAGCCCCTGGTGCAACGCCGGTGATGCCGCGATCAAGACGCCCAGCCCCATCGCGGCCAGCAGCGCATGCACCGTGAGACCGATCGCGACACCCGCCACCGCGAGCAGCGCCACCGCCCGCCCGCGCGCCATCGCCAGCACCGCGAGCCAGCTCATGTTCGGCCCTGGTGTCAGCTCCATCACCAGCACGAGGGCGATGAATTCCATGAGCCGCATGCGGGGCAGTGTAAGATCGGAA
>JAAFHD010000156.1 GCA_013298245.1 Alphaproteobacteria bacterium | reverse complement strand
AGTCCGGATTGGCCATTCCGGCCTCCCTTGAAATGTCAGATGCGACCGGCGTAGCCTGACGCCCAAACCACCGCAAGAAAGCCGCCCACATGCCGCACCCGCTGCCCGAAGCCAGCCCCGAAATCCGCGCTGAAATCCTCGACTGGCTGGACCGTTTCGCCACCTGCGTGCGCGCGGTGGATTATAAATCCGCCTATCCCTTCTGGCACGAACAGGCGCTGGCCTTCGGCACGCATAAGCGCATCCTGGAAGGGCTGTGGGATTGGCGCGACCGGCAATGGGACAGCGTCTGGCCGAAGACGGCGGAGTTCCGGTTTGTCGCGGCCGAAACCCGCGTGCTGGCCAGCCCTGACGGCAACATGGCCATCGCCATCACACCCTGGGGCAGCACCGGCTATCACCCCGATGGCGCGCCATTTGACCGGCCAGGCCGCGCCACCATTATCTTCCAGCACGACGGCACGGGCTGGGTCGGCGTGCACAGCCACATGTCGCTGGAACGCGGCGTGCCGCAGGAAAGCCACGGCAACCGCCCAGTGGTCGCGCGATGATCGCGCGCCGGGCGTTGCCCTTTCTGGCGGTGCCCGCGTTGGCGCAGACGCAGCGGCCTATCCGCATGATCATCCCCTTCCCGCCGGGTGGTGCGACCGACGCGCTGGCGCGCATGGCGGCGGCGAAAATCCAGGAGAATCTTGGCGTGACGGTGGTCGCGGATAACCGCGCCGGCGGCAATGGCGTGGTCGGCACCATGGCGTTGTTGCAGGCGCCGACTGACGGGCTGACGATCATGGCCTCGGCGTCGATCCACGTCATGCTGCACCGGGTGTTGCGCAATGTGCCGTTTGATCCGGTGGCGGATATGGTGCCGATCGCGCGCACCGCGCGTGGCCCGCTGCTGATGGTGGTGAACCCGCGCCGGCCGGAGCGCACGGTGACGGATGTGATCGCCGCCGCGCGCGCCAATCCGCGCGACTGGTCGATGGCGACATCCAGCCTGGGCGCGGCGGGGCACCTGGCCGCGATCGCCTTCAACCAGGCCGCGGGCACCGATATCCTGATCGTGGCACAACGCAGTTCGGCCGCTGGTTTGACCGATGTCGCGGCGGGCAATGTCGCGCTGATGTTCGACCCCGTGCTGGCGCCGCTGCCCATGGTGCGCGGCGGGCAATTGCGCGCGCTGGCGGTGACGGATGCCGCGCGCATCGACGCCGTGCCCGATGTGCCGACGATGGCCGAAGCGGGCCTGCCCGGTTTCGTCTTCCACAGCTGGTACGGCATCTGGGGCGCGCGCGGCTTTCCGGCCGAGATGGCCGCGCGCATCAACGCGGCGCTGCAAACCGGCATGGCCGAACCCGATGTCGCAGCACGGCTGGCGCAGTTGGCATTCCAGCCGGTTGCCGAAAGCCCCGCCGATTTCGCGCGCTATATCGATGAAGACGTCACGCGCAACACGGCCCTGTTGGGCCGCGTGAATTTCCAACCCGAGGGTTGATCGGCGCGCGCCCGATCGCGCAGACTGGCGCGGCCGGCAGGATGGAAAAACCACCCCGGCCAACCGGGAGAAACACCATGCATCGTCGCATCCTGCTGGCCAGCGCGCTGGCCGCCCCTGCCTTCGCGCAGGGTTTTTCCGACCGCCCTATCCGCGTCATCGTCACCTTCCCGCCTGGCGGCACGGTGGACACTGTCGCGCGCCTGATCGTGCCGGGGATGAGCGAGCGGCTGGGCCGCACCATGGTGGTGGAAAACCGTGGCGGTGCGTCGGGTGCCATCGGCGCGGATGCGGTGGCGAAATCCGCACCCGATGGGCACACCATCGGCTTCGTGCTGTCCACCCATGCGGTGAACCCGGCGATGAATCCGCGCCTGCCCTTCGACACGGTGGCGGATTTCGCGCCGGTGGGCCTGGTGGGCGGGGCGCCTGTGTTGATGGCGGCGAACAACGCCTCGCCGTTTCGCACGCTGGCCGATGTGATCGAGGCCGGGCGGCGGCGCGGCGCGGAGCCGGCCTATGGCACCATCGGCAATGGCAGCACCGGGCACCTGACTTTCAGCCAATTGCAGACGCTGTCGGGTGCGACTTTCCTGCACACGCCGTTTCGTGGTGGCGGGCCGGCGGTGCAGGCGGCGTTGGCGGGGACGGTGCCCTTGGTGGTGACCAGCACTGTCGCAGTGGGGCCGCAGGTGGCGGCGGGTGCGCTGCGCGGGATTTGTGTCTCGGGTGCCAGGCGCAGTGCCGCGCACCCCAGCGTGCCGACGATCGCAGAGCAAGGTTTTCCGGGCTTTTCCGCCGATGCCTGGGTGGGCGTGCTGGCGCCCGCGCGCACGCCGGCCGCACTGATCGAACGGCTGAATGCTGAGATGAACGCGGTGATCGCGACGCCTGAAATGCGCGCGCGTTTCGACACGCTGGGCATGACGCCGGAGGCGATGTCGCCCGCCCAATTCGGTGACTATATCCGCGCCGAGATGGACCGCTGGGGTGCCGTGGTGCGCGCTCACAGCATTGTCGCCGACTGACCCGTCAGCCCGGCCGCGTGAACCGCGCCAGGAAATAGCAGCGCTTGCGTTCGGCGAAGAGGCGGTAGTTCGGCGTGTCCGGCAGCGCCGCGAAATTGCGCATGAAGCCCAGCCCGATGCGCGATGCCCGGCGCAGCGCTTCTTCGCGGCGTGCCTGGTCGTGGTGGGATGCCGCCAGCACCGCGGGCGTGATGTCGCGGCAGTCGTGGAAGGCCAGGCCCGCGAAGGCGGCATCGCCGACCAGGTGTGGCGGCAGCTCCTCGCCCGGGCAGTCATGGAAGCCGCAGACGGACAGCACGCCGCCCGGCCGCAGCACGCGCGCGCATTCCGCCATGAAGGCGCGGCGGCCCAGATTCATCAGCGCTTCGACGGTGATGACCATGTCGAAGCGCGCCTGCCCGAAGGGCAGTTCGGTGCCGGATGCGACCAGGTGTTCGGCGCGCGCAGCGTCGGTCACTTCGCGCGCGGCGAGCACGGCGTCGGGCTGCAAATCCAGCAGTGTCAGGCGGGTGTCGGGCAGCAAGGCTTGCGCGACCATCGCGCCGCCGCCACGCCCGCAGGCGACTTCCAGAAGGCGCGCGGGTGGGCCGCGCAGCAATGCGGCGCCTTCGGTCAGGACCAGGTGGTACATGGCGGCCTGCGTCGCTTCGGCGGCCCAGGCGGGGTCGTGGATGAAGTCATCCGGCAGCGGCCAATGGCCCCAGTTCATGAAGCGCACGCCGCGCACTTCCGGCGCGCCATAGATCAGCGCGTAGACATCGCGCTGCACATGCCGCCGGCGTAGCAGGTTGTAGGCGACGCGCAGCATGCGCGTGGCGCGTTCCAGCGGGCGGGCGCGCGGCGGCCAACGATTGGGATGGGCGGGGTAATCCACAACCGCGCAGGTAGCGCGGTTGTGAGTTCACGGGAAGGTTACCCGCCGCCGCAGCCTTCACGGCGCAGGCCGCGAGGTGCTGAGGCCTCGGGGGCGGCGAAGAAGGTCAGCACGCAGGCCGCGTAGTCGCGCGTGAAGCGCCAATCCACAGCACCATTGTGGCCGCGCGCGGGGCCGCGCGTGTGCAGTGCGAGCGTGGGTGCGGCGCGCGCCAGGCCACCCAGGGCGGCCGCGCGCGCGGCGGGGCTGGGGTCGAATTCATCGCCCTCGAAGAAGGCCATCAGCACGCGCACGCGGTCGGGCGGCAGGGCTGCGATGTGGCGGCGGAAATCATCCAGGGCGAGGGTGCCGCGATCCTCGGCCACTTCGCCATGGGCGGCGGGTGCGGTGGCCAGCACGCCATCCACCAGATCAGGGCGCACGGCGGCGGCCAGCAAGGCCTGCCAGCCGCCGCGGCTTTGCCCGGCCAGCACCACCTGGCGATAGCCGCGCAGCGCGGGCAGGGCCTGCACAAGTTTCGGCAGCGCGTGGTGCAGCGCGTCGTCGCCCGGGTGGCGGTCGAAGCGCAGCACATCCCAGCCGGCATTGTTCAGCGCGGAGATGAAGCCCGGTATCGGTTGCGCACGCAGGTCACGGTCGGGGCCGCCATAGCCATGCGCCCAGACGACCACGCCGGCGGCCTGTTGTGGCCCGCGATGCAGGTGCAGGGGGCTGGCGCGGAAGGGGCCGATGGTGCCGCGATGCAGCGGGATGGGGGCGTGGCCTTCCACCGCGCCGTCCAGCGCCACGATCCGGCAAGGGGTGCGCAGCGCGCCGCCGCGCACGCGGTTGGCACTTTCGGTGCACAGGCGCATGGCTTCGGCACGCGCGGCATCGGGGGTTGCGTGGGCGCTGGCCATGGCCCAGGCGCCGCGGCCGTCGGGGTCTTGCGCCACGGCGAAGGCGGCGTGCGGCCAGGCGCCGCGGTAATGCATGGTGAAGCCGTTGGTGATGGATGGCCCGGGCAGCGGCTGGCCCAGGGTGGCTGCGGAAAAGGCGGCGCGATACGCGGCCTCGGGCGCCTCCGCCTGGGCCGGCAGGGCGATCAACAGCAACAGCATCCACAGGCAGCGCAGCATGGCACGCCGTGCATGGCACAAGCCGTCAAATTGTTCTAATCCCGCCGTCATGGATGTGAATGCCGAACCCGCCCGTTTTGACTTCGCCGAGGCCGAGCCCCGCTGGCAGCAGGCCTGGAACACGCGCGCCTGCTTCGCTGCACCAGATGTGCCGCCGGCGGACGCGCGCAAGTATTATGTGCTCGAGATGTTTCCCTACCCCTCGGGGAAGATCCATATGGGGCATGTGCGGAACTACACGCTGGGCGATGTGGTGGCGCGTTACAAGCGCGCCACGGGGCACCTGGTGATGCACCCGATGGGGTGGGATGCCTTTGGGCTGCCGGCGGAAAACGCGGCGCGCGAGCGGGGGATTCACCCGGGCGAGTGGACCTACAACAACATCGCGAACATGCGCGCGGAGCTGAAGCGCATGGGGCTGTCGCTGGATTGGTCGCGCGAATTCGCCACCTGCGACCCGGAGTATTACGGCCAGCAGCAGGCGCTGCTGATCGACATGTTCGAGGCTGGGCTGCTGGAGCGCAAGGAAAGCTGGGTCAACTGGGACCCGGTGGATGGCACGGTGCTGGCCAATGAGCAGGTGATCGATGGCAAGGGCTGGCGGTCTGGTGCGCCGGTCGAGAAGAAGCTGTTGAGCCAGTGGTTCTGCACCATCACGAAATATGCGCCGGATTTGCTGGAGGCGCTGGGCGGGCTGGACCGGTGGCCTGAGCGCGTGAAGCTGATGCAGGGCAACTGGATCGGGCGGAGTGAGGGCGCGAGGGTGACGTTTGCGCTGGATGCGCCGGTCGCGGGCATCACCGACTGCGAGGTGTTCACGACGCGGCCGGATACGCTGTTTGGCATGTCGTTTCTGGCGGTGGCGGCGGAGCATCCGTTGGCGGCGGCGTGCACGCGCGCGGGCGCCGCGGAATTCATCGCGGAGTGCCGCGCGATGGGCACCAGCGAGGCGGTGATCGAGCAGGCGGAGAAGCGTGGGTTTGATACCGGCTTCCGCGTGAAGCATCCGTTCAATGGGCAGACCTATCCGGTTTGGATCGCGAATTTCGTGCTGATGGAATATGGCACGGGGGCGATTTTTGGCTGCCCCGCGCATGACCAGCGCGACTTGGATTTCGCGCGGAAATATGGGTTGTCGGTGCTGCCGGTGGTGATGCCGCCGGGTGGTGCGCAACCCGTTGCCGACATCGCCTTCACCGATGATGGCACGATCTACAATTCGGACTTCCTGGATGGGTTGTCGGTGCCGGATGCGAAGCGCCGCGTGATCGACGCGCTGGAAGCGAGCGCGCATGGCCGCGGCGTGGTGAATTGGCGCCTGCGCGATTGGGGGCTGTCGCGCCAGCGCTATTGGGGCTGCCCGATCCCGGTGATTCATTGCGATGATTGCGGCGTGGTGCCGGTGCCGAAAAGCGAGCTGCCGGTGCGGCTGCCGGATGATGTGGATTTTTCGACGCCCGGCAATCCGCTGGATCACCACCCGACATGGAAGCATGTGGGCTGCCCGAAGTGCGGCAAACCGGCGCGGCGGGAGACGGATACCTGCGATACGTTTGTCGATTCGTCCTGGTATTTCGCGCGCTTCTGCTCGCCGCGCGCGGATGTGCCGGTGACGCGTGCGGCGGTGGATGCCTGGTTGCCGGTGGACCAGTATATCGGCGGGATCGAGCACGCGATTCTGCACCTGCTGTATTCGCGATTTTTTACGCGGGCGATGCGAGACAGCGGCCACCTGGCGCTGGCGGAACCGTTTGCCGGGTTGTTCACCCAGGGCATGGTCACGCATGAAAGCTACAAGGGTGCGGATGGGCGCTGGCTGTATCCGGAAGAGGTGGACAAGCGCGAGACGGGTGCTGTGCACCGGGAGACGGGTGAGGCGGTGACGGTGGGTCGCGTGGAGGCGATGTCCAAGTCGAAGCGCAACACGGTGGACCCGGGTGCGATCATTGGCCGTTATGGTGCGGATACCGCGCGGTGGTTCATCCTGTCGGACAATCCGCCCGAGCGGGATATGGAATGGTCCGAGGCAGGTGTTGCGGGTTCCGCGCGCTTCACGCAGCGGCTGTATCGGCTGGTGATGGGCGCGCTGCCATTGGTGGATGCGCCCGAGACGCCGGCGGCGCGCAAGCTGCGGCAGACGACGCATCGCGCCATCGCCGCGGTCACGCATGCGCTGGAGACCTTTGCGTTCAACGTCGCGGTGGCGCGCATCCATGAATTCGCGAATGCGATCGCCGATGCGCCAGCGGATGCGGTGGCCGCGAAGCGCGAGGCGCTGGAGGCGATCACGCGGCTGGCCTCGCCGATGATGCCGCATTTGGCGGAACAGCTGTGGTCGGCGCTGCGGCCAGGTGGTGAGTTGGTGGCGGAACTGCCCTGGCTGGCGGCCGACCCTGCGCTGCTCGCGGCCGATACCGTGACGCTGGCGGTGCAGGTGAATGGCAAGCTGCGCGCGAATGTCGAGGTGGCGGTGGATGCGGGTGATGACGTGGTGTTCGCGGCAGCGCTGGCGGATGTGAATGTCGCGCGCGCCATCGATGGCAAGGAGATCCGCAAGCGCATCCATGTGCGCGGGCGGATTGTGAATTTCGTTGTTTAGCAGGCTGCTGAAAAACTGGACGGGTCGGTCTGGCGGGTCATTTCCGCGCACGATTCGTTCGTGGCTTGCCAGGATGAACAACATCCTGGCATCGCCCCGGCCTTTCGTGCGCGAAAATTCCCTCGCCAGCCCTCAACCGCCAGTTTCTCAGCAGCCTGCCAGGCGCGCGATCCTGCTGTTGCCGTTGGCGCTGGGCGCTTGCGGTTTCCGCCCGCTATATGGGGCGGGGCAGGGCGCTGACTTGCCGGCGGAATTGGCCGCGGTGCGGGTGGCGAATATCCCCGATCGGCCGGGGCAATTGCTGCGCCGCGCGTTGGAAAACCGGCTGGGGAATGGTGCGTCTTCGCGTTACGATTTGCGCGTTGGGCTGACCTACAACACTGACTTGCAGGGCTATCGTGAAGACGGCGCGATCACGCGGTTGCGGGTGACGGCGGTGGCGGACTTCGTGCTTCTGGCGGGCGAGGATGAGGTGCTGCGTGGTGCGGCGCGGCAGTCGGATGCATTCAACATTCCCGATTTGCGTTTCTTCGCCGCCGATGTGTCGCGCGACACCATGGAACGCCGGCTGATGGACGCGCTGGCGGATGACATCACGCGCCGCATCGCGCTGGAATTGCGCCGCCGTGGCCAAGCTTGACGCCAAGCGCGTCCAGGCATTTTTGGCGGCACCTGGTGATTGCCGGGTGGTGCTGCTGATTGGCGATGATGCTGGGTTGGCGCGGGAACGCGCGGATGCCTTGGCGAAGCTGGTCAGTGGTGGTGATGAGCTGGCGATCATCGATATCGGCAAGGATGGGGTGAAGGACGCTGGCATCCTGGCAGCCGAAGCCGCGACGCGGCCCTTGCTGGGCGGGCGTTATGCAGTGCGCGTGCGCGATGCGACGGATGCGTTTACC
>JAAFHD010000155.1 GCA_013298245.1 Alphaproteobacteria bacterium | reverse complement strand
CACGCGGCCCAGCAACAGCCGCCACGGGTCCAGGCGCAGGCGCAGCGCGCGGGCCGACAATTCCACCTGGTCCACCGATGGGCCGATGCGGATGCCATCCGCTTCCAGCACGGTTTCCGGCAGCAGGGAGAGGCGGATCGCGCCTTCCAGGGTGATGGCGCGGCCCAGGCGCTGCGAGGCGTGTTCGGCCAGGTTTTCGCGGTAGCCATCCCAGTCGATCGCGCGCGGCACCAGCAACGCGGCGGCATAGGCGAGTGCGAGCACACCCAGCGCGGCCGCGATGGCCACGATGCCCTTCCTGCCGATGCGGGGTGCGCGGAACTTCATCGGGCTTGTGTGTCGCGCGCGGGATGGCGCGGTGCAAGTGCGCAGCAGGCGTGGTAAGCGCGCGCGATGAGCGTGTGGGGCAAGATCATCGGTGGCGTGACGGGGTTCGTGACCGGCGGGCCGCTGGGCGCGGTGCTGGGTGCGGCCGCCGGGCATGTCGCCGATAGCGGGCGGCTGGCGCCGGATATGGCCGCGATGCTGGGCAACAAGCAGCAGTTGTTCGCGGTGGGCGTGGTGGTGCTGTCGGCCAAGCTGGCCAAATGCGATGGCGCGGTGAAGCGCGAGGAGATCGACGCCTTCAAGACCGCGTTCCGCATCCCGCCCGCCAACATGCAGGATGTGGCGCAACTCTTCGACCAGGCGCGCGAGAATGCCGAAGGCTTCGAACCCTTCGCCGACCGCATGGGCGAGGCCTTCGCCGATGATGTGGCGATGCTGGAGGACGTGCTGGGCGCGCTGTTCGGCATTGCGCGCGCCGATGGCCCGCTGACCAATGGGGAGGTCGCGTTTTTGCAGCGCGTGCAGCTGGGTTTCCGGCTGGACGCGCCGGCCTGGATGCGGGCGCGTGATGGCACCGGGCCGCGCGGGCCGGTGGAGTCGGGGCCTGATCCGTACAGCGTGCTGGGGCTGCCCAAGGACGCGACGGATGAACAGGTGCGCGCGACCTGGCGGAAGCTGATGCGGGAAAACCACCCGGATGCGTTGCTGTCGCGCGGCGCGGCGCCGGATGTGGTGAAGCGCGCGCAAGGCAAGGTGTCGGAAATCAACGCGGCCTGGGACCGGGTGAAGCGGGAGCGGAAGCTGTGAATACAGCGGATGTGGTGGTGATTGGTGGCGGCTTGGTGGGGCTGTCGACCGCCTGGCATTTGGCGCGCGCGGGGGCGCGGGTGCGGGTGGTGGAGCGCGACATTTGTGGCCGCCACGCCTCGGGGCTGAATGCGGGCGGGGTGCGGCGGGTGAACCGGCACGCGGAGGAAATGCCGCTGGCGGAGTTTTCCCACGCGATGTGGCCGGGGTTGGCGGATGCCTTGGGGCGGGATGTGGGGTTTCGCGCTGTCGGGCATTTGCTGGTGGCGGAGGATGAGCGGGAGCTGGCCTGGATCACCACGCGCAACCGGCCGGATTGCGAGGCGCTGGTGGATGCCAAGCAGGTGCGCGAATTATGCCCAGGGATCGCGCCCCATCTGCTGGGTGGGATTTTCGCGGCCCAGGATGGCTATGCGCATCCGCCCAGCGTCTGCGCGGCGTTTCGCGATGTGGCAGAGGTGGCGGGTGCCGTGGTGCATGAAGCCACGCGCTTGCTGGGGCTGTCGCGTGATGGCGCTGGCTGGCGCGTTGAGACGTCATCAGGCGTGATGCTGGCGGGCCAGGTGGTGAATGCCGCCGGGGCGGCCGCGGGCGATATCGCGGCGCTGGCCGGGGAAGCGCTGCCGATTGAACGGCAGGGGCCGGTGTGTTCCGTGACCGCGCCGGTGGCGCCCTTCATGCGGCCGGTGGTGCAGACATTGACCAGAAAGTTGTCGCTGAAGCAGATGCCGGATGGGCGGGCCTGGATCGGCGGTGGGCATCGCGCGACGGTGGATGGCGATGGGCTGGCGATTGCCGCCGGAGAGGCGGCGGCGAACCACGCGACGGCGGCCAGTATTTTCGGGGCACTGCGCGACGTGCCGGTGATGCGCAGCTGGTCGGCGCAGGATGGGTTCACGCCGGACCGCGTGTGCATCCTGGGGCGGTTGCACGCCCAAGGGTTGCTGCACGCCTGCGGGTTTTCCGGGCATGGGTTCCAGACCGCGCCGGCGGTCGGCGCGGTGCTGGCGGCGTTGTTGCGCGGGGCGCCAGCGCCGGTGGAGGTGTCGCCGCTGTCGCCCGCGCGGTTTGCCCAGGGGGCTGGGCTGCCCGGAATGGGGGCGATGGAGGTGGGGTGAACCCGGGGCGCGGGGTCGCCGCCCCGGGTCGTTTCATTGGCGCTGATTCACCGACCAGGCACAGCGCCCGGCCGGATCATGCCGCTTCCACCAGGCGCGGCTGCGCCGGCGCGCCGATCGCGATGCGGCGCGGCTTCAGCGCCTCCGGCACCTCGCGCTTCAGCTGCACATGCAGCAGGCCGTGCGTCATTTCCGCGCCCTGCACGACCAGGTGGTCGGCCAGGACGAAGCGGCGTTCAAACGCACGCCCGGCGATGCCGCGGTGCAGATAGGCGCGCTGGTCAGGCGCGGCCGCGGGGCGGCCGGTGATGGTCAGCGTGTCGTTGTGCAGCTGGATGTCGAGCTCGTTCTCGGCGAAGCCAGCGACCGCAAGGGTCAGCACATACTGGTCTTCCCCGGTGCGCTCGATGTTGTAGGGCGGGTAGGTCTGCGCATCCGCGGGGCGCGTGGATTCCATCAGGCGGGCCAGGCGGTCGAAGCCGATGGCGGTGCGGAACAGGGGTGAAAAATCAATCGCGTTCATCGTGAACTCCCTCAAGGAGGCAAGTTGCGGGAACGGTGGCCGTCGGACGCGGCTGGCCATGATGCACCCCCTTATGGGCAGTGCTGGCCGGGGCGGCACCCCGGACACCGTATCGAGCCCCCGGTTGGGCGACCCGACACACCAGACATAAAAATGGCCGCCCCCGGTTTCAAGGGGCGGCCGGCACGTGCTGCGCGCAGTTTACTTGCGCGCGCCGATGCCCGCGAACTTCTTGTTGAACTTGGCGATCTGCCCGCCGGTGTCCATCACCCGCTGCACGCCGGTCCAGGCCGGGTGCGACTTCGGGTCGATGTCCAGGCGCAGCGTGTCGCCTTCCTTGCCCATGCAGGAACGCGTGGTGAAGGCGGTGCCATCCGTCATGACGACGTTGATGGAGTGGTACTGCGGGTGGGTATCGGCTTTCATGGGTGCGCTCGTGCAATCAGGGGGCGGTGTGGCCGCGAAGCGGGCCGTATAGGCGGTGCGGGCGTCCTGCGCAAGTTCAGGATCTGGCTCTCATCGCGAAGGTCCTGGTGCGCCGCGCCGCGTTGATGCGGCGCATCGGCGATGTGCGAGATCGTGGGCATGGTGATCTGGGTCTTCGCGCAACAGCCGTCAGGCCGCCGTGGGGGCCATCTTCATTTGCGGTGAATCGGATGTGGCCTTAGCCTCCGCTGGACAATTCGCGGCAAAAATCCGCTGCACCAAAACGCCGGAGAGCCACACATGGCCACCCCCATTCTCTCGCTCCAGCCCATGCTGGGCCTGACGCAATACATCACCACCGGGGGCGTCTTGCCCACACGCGGCGATGGCACCGGCTTGGATGGCGGTGCCCTCGGCAGCTATATCGGCGTCATCCACAATTTCGGCGGCAATTTCGTCCCCGGCAGCGGCGAGGGAACGCTGTTCGGCGGTTCGAAGAGCATCGCGGGCAACTCCGCCCTTTTCTCGCTGCTGACCACCCAATACGGCGGCGATGGCATCAACACCTTCGCCCTGCCGGACCTGCGCGCGAAGCTGTCGGACAATGTGACGTTCAGCGGCGATGCCTCGGGCGTCGTGACGGGCGCCGCGTCCGTCGCGCTGATGCAGGCGCAATTGCCGCCATCCTCGGGCGGGTCATCGATTGCGGTCAGCGATGTGCAGCCGACCATGGCGATGCAATTCGGCATCGCCGTCCAGGGGCTTTTCCCCTCTGCCGGCAACTCCGGCACGCTGCCCAATTCGGTCGGTACCATCGTGCAATTCGCCGGCAATTTCATGCCCAAGGGCTACCTGCCGGCCGATGGGCGGCTGCTCGACGTCACCATCTACAGCGACCTGTTCAACCTCATCGGCACGCTCTACGGCGGTGATGGCCAGACCACCTTCGGCCTGCCGGACCTGCGTGACCGGGTGATCATCGGCACCGGCAGCGGCGTGCAACTGGGCCAGACCTTCGGCGCGGTGAACGACACTGTCAGCCAGGCCAACATGCCCAGCAATATGGGCGGCGGGGGCTCGCCGATCGACGCCCGCCAGCCCTCGATCGGGTTGAACTACCTGGTCGCGACCAGCGGCCTCTTCCCGTCGCGATCCGGCAGCAACACCAGCAATGCCGACGACAACCCCTATCTCGGCGAGATCATCGCCGTCGCGCACAACTCCATCCCCGATGGGTATGTGCCGGCCGATGGGCGGCTGCTGCCGATCAGCCAGTACCAGGGGCTATTCTCTGTCCTGGGCACGACCTTTGGCGGCAATGGCACGACCAACTTCGCTGTGCCCGACCTGCGCGGCCGCGCCATCACCAATGCTGGCACCGACCAGGTGACCGGCCTCAGCATCGCGCTGGGCCAGGTGCTGGGCAGCGACACCTACAGCATCACCTCGGCCAATATCCCCGCGCTGAACATCGTGGGCACCGGGGCGAATGAAAGCTTCTGGGGCGGCGATGACCCGGACAACATCGCCGGCGGCGCGGGCAATGACCGGCTGACCGGCAATGACAGCAGTGACACCCTGGATGGTGGCGCGGGCAATGACACGCTGGATGGCGGCGCGGGCCTTGATACCGCGAGCTTCGCCTCGGCCGGCACGGGCGTGTTCTTCGGCCTGTTGTCGCAGGGCAGCGCCTTCAACACGCAGGGTGCGGGCACCGACACCTACACGAATTTCGAGAACCTGGCCGGCGGCGGTTTCAACGACACGCTGGGCGGCAACACCGCGGCCAATCTGCTGGCCGGCGCCGCTGGCGATGACGCGCTCTATGGCTGGACCGAGAATGACACGCTGTCGGGCGGCACCGGCAATGACACGCTGTATGGCGGCGCCGGCAATGACAGCATGGCCGGCGGCGCCGACAACGACACCTATCAGGTCGAGGATCTGGGCGATGTCGTCACCGAACTCTCCGGCCAAGGCATCGACATTGTCTATGTGAGCGTGAACAACTGGGTGGCGCCCGCCAATGTGGAGGCGGTGTACCTGGCCGGCAGCGCGACGCTGCTGGGTGGCGGTGCTGCCGATGACCAGCTGGTGGCGCAGCCCACGGTTTCGTCCTCGCTGTCGGGGGCTGCGGGCAATGATGCGCTGTGGGGTGGGGCCGGCAATGACACGCTGAATGGCGGCGCCAATGACGATGCGCTGCGCGGCGGCGCCGGCAATGACCTGCTGATCGGCGGCACTGGCAGTGACCAGCTGGTGGGCGGGGCGGGCGCGGATGTGTTCCGCTATGACGCGCCCGGCTGGGGCTATGACCAGATCTTTGACTTCGTGCAGGGCGTGGATGTGATCAACATGGCCGGCAGCGGCGCCACCGCCTTCGGGCAGTTGGTGATCTACACCACGCAGGGCAGCAGCGTGGTGGAGTTCAACGGCAACCGCATCGATGTGTATGGTGTGGCGAGCCTGACGTCGTCGGATTTCCTCTTCGTCTGAACTTGCGGCGGCGCCGGCCGCCGGTTAGTAAAGAGTTGCATCAAGAGTCGGGCCGGCGCCCGACGCCAACCTGCCCGCCCGGGCAAGGTGGCGCCAACCTTCACGGGTTGGGATGTGGCCGGTCCGGCAACCAAGCGGGTCCTTTCCACATCATCGCGCGTCGGTCCTTCGCAGGAAGGAATTGACGCATGGCGCAACCACAGCACCCGCCCCATGACCTGGGGCTTTTCGTGGCCGAGGGCGAGGAGGCCGAATGGCTTGGCAGCCTGCCCTGGCGGGACCGGCTGGGCCGCGTGACGCAGGGTGATTTCTACCTGGTGCTGCATCGGCGCGGCGGGTTCTGGACGCATCTGTATCGGGTGGCGGAGGCGCGGGGCGCGCACAGCTTCCAGGTATTCCTGGAACGCGCGGTGGCGGGCGATGCGCGGGCGGAAACCAGGCACTGGCTGTTGCAACAGACGGCGGCCTGGCCGCGGCGTTGATGATCGCGCGGTGCGCCACAGGCTGGCAGCCGCGCGCTCTCGTGCCTATGCTTGGCACCCAAGAGAGGAAACAAACGCATGATCCACGAACTCCGCATCTATCACTGCGTGCCAGGCCGCCTGCCCGCGCTGCTGCGCCGGTTTGAGACGATCACGCTCGGTATCTGGGCACGCCACGGCATTCGCCAGGCGGGCTTCTGGACCGTGGGGATCGGCGGTTCCAACCAGGACCTGTATTATCTGCTGGAGTGGGAATCGCTGGCCGAACGCGAGGCCAAATGGAACGCCTTCGCGGCTGATCCGGAATGGCTGGCCAAGCGCGCGGAGACGGAGGCTGACGGGCCGATCGTGGCGTCGCTCGAGAACATGATCCTGACGCCGACGGCCTTTTCCGCGGTGCGATAATCCGGGGCGGTGACGTTTACCGCAATTGCACCTCGATGCGGCCATCGCGTTCGCGCGCGGGGTAGCTTTCGGTGGGCGTGGAGACGGGCGCGCCACGGGGTTTGCCGTTGCGGATATCGACCAGGCCCTGATGCAGCGGGCATTCGATGCAGTCGCCATCCACGAAGCCATCCGACAGCCGCGCGGCGCCATGCGGGCACAGGTCGTGCAGCGCGTATGGCGTGCCGCCGATGCGGAAGAGTGCCACCGGACGGCCGGCGATGACCACGCCGATGGTGGCTTCTTCCGCCAGTGCTTCGGACGCGCAGGCGTCGTGCCAGTTCATATCGGGTAGGCCAGCAGGGTTTGCACGCGCGCGGTGTCGTAGATCACGCGCTTGGATTTGAAGCGCCAGCCGGCATCCGTGCGCACCGCGACGGAGCGGTAGATGCCGGCCTGGTAGATGGCGGAACTGCCTTCCTGGCTGGTGTTGATCACGACGTAGTTGCAGCGGAGGGTGACGCCATCGGCGGTGTCGGTGACGACCAGGGCAGAGAGCATGTGGCGATAGGTGGGTGTTTCGAAGATGTTGGCGTGGCGAAGGCTGGCGACGCGGTCGCGCATCATCGCCGCATTGTCGCAGCGCATGAGGGGGGCGGGCAGGCCGGCATCCTCGTTTTCCTTCGGGATGATTTCATAAAGCGCGTCTTCGGTGAAGAAACCGGGCCAGTCTTCCAGGCGGTCATCATCGATGGTGGCGATATAGGCGTCGAGCAGGAGCTGCATGTCCAGGCGCAGCAAAAGGGCGGGCGTCATGCGGCGTCGAGCCCCATGAGGTTGCGGTAGCCGACCCAGAATTTGCGGACCAGGCTTTCGCTGATCATGGTCGCGGTTTCGTCGGGCGCGTGGCGGGACATTTCGATGACGGAGGAGAGGTCAGAGGAGCCGGTGGTGCCGCGTTGCACCAGTTCCGTCGCCTCGGTGTCTTCCATGGAGATGTAGCCGGCGGGGCCGACCAGGTTGGCTTGTTTGATGCGGAGCGCACGCAGTTCGGGCGTGTCATCGGTGTAGCCGAAGAAGTGGAAGATCAGTTCGAAGCGGTCATGCGCCTTCGCGATCAGTTGGCGCGCGACGAGTGTGTTGTGGATCTGCTGGATCACCAGCTGGGGGAAGATGGGCTGGATGTGGTTGGTCGCGGGTTCGGCGAATTCGGGGACCATGGCCAGCACGCTGTCGTCTTCCAGGCGAAAACCTTCGTCGTAGCTGCGGATGTTCTGCGCCTTGTAGGCGTCCGAATTTTGCTCCTCGTTCTTCACCACGAAGACGATGTTGTGCAGGCCGGTGGCGTCGGCTTCGCAATGCGCCTTCATGCCGACGCGCAGGATGTTGAAGGTGGTGTGGAACAGGTGCAGCAGCGATGCGTGATACGGGTCACGCACGTTTTCCATGTAGAGTTTCCAGTTGGAATTCGAGTACTGC
>JAAFHD010000154.1 GCA_013298245.1 Alphaproteobacteria bacterium | reverse complement strand
GGTGGCAGCGGCGCATTGCTGCGTGGCGAGCATCAAGGTCGTGATACCGAGCGCGATCAGCAGCGCGAAGCCGAGTGCCGCGGTCAGCGCCAATGCGGCCGGCTGCGCCATATCGGCGGCGCGCAGCAGCAGCGTCAGGCCAAGCGCCATCGCGGCCAGGCCGGAGAGCGCCGTGGCGGCGGCCGCGACGATGGCGTCGAGCGCGTCGATGATCATGGCGCGCAATGCGGCGAAGAGCGCGGTGCCCGCGCCCAGCAGCAGCAGCGGCAACCCCCACCAGCCCGGCACCGGACCTGCGAAATCGAGTGCCAGACGCAGCAACACCAGCAGCGCCAGCAACGGCAAGGTGCCGGCGATCAATGCGCCGGCCGCATCGGCAGCGCCTTCGACCGCGCGCGGCAGCACCGCGTGCAACGGCAGCAGCCCGGCCTTGCAGACGAAGCCCAGCAGCGCGAGCAGCATGACGCCGGCGGCCATAGGACCTTCCGGCGGATGCGCCGCCAAAGCTGCGAAACCGAGCGAACCCGCGCCGGCCGAGAGCAGCCCCAACGCGCCCATCCAGCAGGCCGCGCCCGCCAGCCCGACCACCAGCAACAGCCGTGCCGCGCGGCGATCGCGCTGAGCGGCCCATGCGGCGAGCCAGGCGAGCTCCACGCCCAGCAACAGCGAAAAACCATCGGCCGCGACGGCGGCCAGAACCACGCCCAGCAGGAAAGGCGGCAGCACCAGCAACTCAGCGCGCGAGGCCGGGCGGATGGTCAGCGCGACGGCCGCACCAGGCAGCGCGACGGCCAGCAGGAAGAAGGCCGAGATGTCATCGACGCCGATCAGCATGGCCCCCCATGGCGGGCCGATCGGCAGCGCCGCGGCGGGCGCCGGACCCAGCATGGCGGCACCCGCCGCGAGCGCCATGCACAACGCCGCCACCACGCGCAGCACCGCCCATGCGCGCAGCCAGGCCAGGATGGCCAGCAGCGCCAGGACAGCCAGCAGCAGCGCAAGCAACGTCGTCACGAATCGGGGTCCCCCACCGCCACCATGCGGCAGGCTGGGGGGATGATGGAAGCATCATGGACGAAGCGTCAGGCAACGGCACTTTCGCGCCCATGCGGAATGTGAAAGGTGTGTGGCATGGGAGCGCTTCTTGGATTCAGCCGCACGGTGGATTGCGTCAGCACGCGATTCGGGCGGGCGGCGGAATATGCGGTGTTGATCGCCTGTGTGGTGTCGGCGGGGAACGCGTTCATCCGCTACGGGTTTTCGATGTCATCGAATGCCTGGCTGGAACTGCAATGGTATCTGTTTGCGGCCACCGTGATGCTGGGCGCGTCCTACACGCTGCTGCGCAATGAGCATGTGCGGGTGGATATCCTGTACGGCTGGATCGGGCATCGCGGGCGCTTATGGATCGACATCATGGGGTTCACGTTGTTCGTGCTGCCGGCCATGGCGCTGCTGCTGTGGATGACCTGGCCCTTCTTCTACGACAGCTGGATGCGCAATGAGACCAGCGGGAACGCGGGTGGGCTGCTGCGCTGGCCGGTGAAATTTTTGTTGCCCTTGGGCTTCGGGCTGATGGTGGCGCAGGGCTTGTCGGAGTTGATCAAGCGCATCGCCGTGCTGCGCGGGCATGAGATCGCGGGCAACGCCTTCCTTGAATACAAGAAGCCCGAACAATGATCTCTCTGGACCTGATGCCGCCGTTGATGTTCGGCGGGCTGGTGATCTTTCTGCTGATCGGATTTCCGGCGGCGTTCAGCCTGTGCGCGGTGGGGCTGTTCTTTGGGTTTTTGTCGATCGAGATGGGGTTCTTCCCCGAAGCATTTCTCGGCAACCTGCCGCTGCGGGTGTTCGGTATTTTGTCGAACGATCTGCTGCTGGCGATCCCCTTCTTCACGCTGATGGGCGCGATATTGGAACGCTGCGGGCTGGCCGAGGACCTGCTGGAAGGCACCGGGCAGTTGTTCGGCAAGGTGCCGGGAGGGCTCGCCTATGCGGTGATCATCGTGGGCGCGGTGCTGGGGGCGATCACCGGCACGGTCGCGGCATCGGTCATCGCGATGGGGATGATCTCGCTGCCGATCATGATGCGCTACGGCTATGACATGCGCATCGCGACCGGGGTCATCGCGGCGTCGGGCACCATCACGCAGCTGATCCCACCATCGCTGGTGTTGATCGTGCTGGGGGACCAGTTGGGGAAGTCGGTCGGCGACATGTATGCCGGCGCGATCGGGCCTTCGATCCTGCAAATCCTGTTGTTCATGGGCTTCATCGCGGTGGTGTCGATCGTCGCACCGCACAAGGTGCCGCCGCTGCCGCCCGAGGCGCTGGAGCCGCGCACCTGGCGGCTGTACTGGCGCGTGGCGCGCGGGATGGTGCCGTCGATCGTGCTGATCTTCCTGGTGCTGGGCACCATCTTCATGGGGCTGGCCACACCGACCGAAGCGGGTGCCATGGGCGCCATGGGTGCGGTGGTGCTGGCGATGATCAACCGGCGCTTCACCTGGGGATTGCTGCGCGAAGCCATGGGCAATACCGCGCGCATCACCGCGATGGTGATCTTCATCCTGATCGGGGCCACGGTTTTCAGTCTGGTGTTCCAGGGTGTCGATGGCGGGCATTGGATCGAGCACCTTTTGTCGCACCTGCCGGGCGGTCAGACCGGGTTCCTGATCTTCGTCAACATCTTCATCTTCTTCCTGGCCTTCTTCCTGGACTTCTTCGAGATCGCCTTCATCGTGGTGCCGCTGCTCGCACCAGTGGCATCGAAGCTGGACATCAACCTGGTGTGGTTCGGCGTGCTGCTGTGTATCAACCTGCAGACCAGCTTCATGCACCCGCCCTTCGGCTTCGCGCTGTTCTACCTGCGCTCCATCGCGCCGAAAGAGGTGTTGACGAAGGACATCTACCTCGGCGCGATACCCTGGCTGTTCCTGCAATTGGCGCTGGTGGCGGTGGTGATTTTCTGGCCGGAGAGCGTGACGTACTGGCTGTCCAGCGGGCCGACCGTGGACCCGTCGACGGTGCGGATCGATGTGCCGCTGCCGGAGCCGCCGGCGGATGATGCGGTGCCCATTTTCAGGTAGCGGCGCGGGCGGGCGGCCCGCGCCTTGCATACCGACGAGCTACTCCGGCTGGAAGCCGGAAGCCCTGACCACCGGCCCCCATTCCTCACGCTCGCGCCGCACGCTAGCCGCGAAGGCGGCCGGGCTTTCGCTGGTGGTCGGCGCGAAGTCGAGCCGCGCCAAAGCCTCGCGCATTTCTGTCGTGACGGCCGCCTGGCGGATCGCGTTGAACAGCCCCTGCACGATCGGCGCGGGCGTGCCGGCAGGCAGGAATGCGCCGAACCATTCGTCCTTCGTCAGGTCGCGCAGGCCGAGTTCCTGGAAGGTCGGCACATCCGGGAAACGCGGGTTGCGTGCGGCCGAGGAGACGGCCAGCATCCGCAGGCCGGTGCCATGCTGCGGCGAGACATCGCCCAGCACGCCCATGAAGGCGTTCAGCCGCCCGCCGATCAAATCCTGCACCGCCGGCACAGCACCACGATAGGGAATGTGCGTCATGCGGATACCAAGCGCATTGGCCAGCATCAGCCCCATGAAGTGCGGCGATGCGCCAGCCGCCGGCGAAGCGTACGGGATCTCATTCGGCTGCGTGCGGGCCCAGGCGGCGAAGCCCGCGATGTCGCGCGCCGGGTGGTTCATCGGCACACAAAACGCGAAGGGGAAGGTGCAGACGGTGGTGACCGGGATGAAGTCGGTCAGCGCGTCGTAGCGCACTTCGCGCGGGAAGATGTGCGGCTGCAGCGTCATCATGCTGGCCGGCGTTTGCAGATAGGTGGTGCCGTCCTTATCGGTGTCGCGCACATGTTCCACCGCGATGCGACCGGCGGCACCCACGCGGCCATCGACCACCAGCGAAGGTGCGTAGATCCCGCGCAGGCGCTCGGCATAGAGGCGCGCCACGATGTCCGAGCTGCCACCTGCGGGGAAGCCGATGACGATGCGCGCATTGCGCGAGACGACCTGCGCGAGGGCAGGTGCGGCCGGCACGGCCAGCGTGGCGCCGAGTGCGAGGCGACGGGTGATCATGGTTGGTTCCTCCTGGGCCGAGGCTAACGCGCCGCGCGGCCGGTTGCATCCCCCCAATTGCCGCGCCACGCTGGCCGCAACAACCGGAGGACAGGCCATGCCCCGCATCGGCATCATCGTGGAATTCCAGATGGAGGCCGCCAACCACGCCGCCTTCACCGCCATCATCAGCGAGCATGCGCGGCTGACGAAGCAGGAGGAGCCGGGCTGCCAGCAATTCGATGTGCTGCAGCCGCTGGGGCGCGATGGCGCGCCGGACCACACGAAGGTCATGCTGGTGGAGGTCTATGCGGACCAGGCGGCCTTCGATGCGCATGGCAAGAACCCGCGGCTGGCGACGGTGCGGGAGGCCTATGCGTCGCTGATCGAGGGGCGGAAGCTGACGGTCTGCCATATGTAGGTTCGGCTTGCGCGTGTTACGCAAGACGTGTACACCGCCCGCATGTCCCAGACCATCGACGACATCCCGATCCGCGAACTGCGCGGCCACCTGGCCGAGCACCTGACGCGCGTGCGCGCCGGCGCCAGCCTGGTCATCACCAGCCATGGCGAACCGGTGGCGCGGTTGGTGCCCTATGTGCCGGACCAGACCGCGCCGCGGCGCTTCGGCTTCATGGCCGGGCAGTTCACGGTGCCCGATGATTTCGACGCGCCGCTGCCCGAGATCGAGGCCATGTTTGAAGGGCCTATCGAGCCGACACCTGCGTGAAGCTTCTGCTGGATACGCATGTATTGATCTGGTTCGCGGCCGGCGATGCGCGGCTATCGCCGCCGGCGCGCGCGGCGATCGCGGAGCCGGCCAACACCGTGCTGTTCAGCGTGGCGAGCCTTTGGGAGATCGCGATCAAGCGGCGCGTGCGCAAGCTGGCGGTGGACCCGAACTTGCTCGCGCGTGCCGCCCAAGCCGAGGGCATGGTGCTGCTACCCGTTCAATCGGCGCATGTCGCCGCGCTGGACCGGCTGCCGATGCATGACGCACATCGCGATCCCTTCGATCATATGCTGCTCGCGCAGGCAATGGTGGAGGAAGCCATTGTGGTCACGGCGGACGTACACATGGCCAGCTATGGCGTGACGCTGCTGGCGGGCTAGGCTGCCGTCACCATGATCGACACCGACCTCCACCCAATGCTGCCTTCGCTGGAAGCGCTGCGCCCGCATCTGGAACCGCTCTGGGCCGACGCCATCGCGCAGCGCGGCCTGGAGGGTTTCGAATCCCAGTCCTACCCGCCCAATTCGCCGCGCACCGTCGCCCCACAATTCCGCGCGGCGAAAGGCGGTTTCCCGGCCCTGCCCGCGCTGCAATCCTTCCTCGATGAAACCGGCGCCACGCATGGCATCCTGAACTGCCTCTACGGCGTGCAGCTCATCTTCAACGCCGACATGAATGCCGGCTTCACCCGCGGCCTGAACGACTGGATCCGCGCCGAATGGCTGGCGCATGACACACGCCTGCGCGCCTCCATCATCCTGCCCAACGAGCCCGAGCACGCAGTCGCCGAAATCGAACGCCTGGCACCGGACCATCGCTTCGTGCAGGCGCTGCGCCTGGTCATGGGCAACGAGCTCCAGCACGGCCGGCGCGCGCACTGGCCCATCTACGAAGCTTTGATCCGCCACGATCTGCCGCTGTGCCTGCACGCCGGCAGCGCCTATCGGCAGCCCGTGACATCGCTCGGGTGGCCATCATGGGTGATGGAGGACGCGGCCGCCTCCCAACAAGGTTTCCAGTCCGCGCTGGCATCACTCATCACCGAAGGCGTCTTCGTCCGCTTCCCAACGCTGCGCGTCGTCTTCGCTGAATCCGGTTGCACCTGGCTGCCCGCCTTCCTGTGGCGGCTCACGAAAACCTGGAAGGGCGTGCGCTTCGAAATCCCTTGGGCGGCCGAGCCACCCACCGACACCGCACGCCGCCACATCTGGCTGACCGCGACACCCTTCGACGCACCAGATGACGCCGTGCCCGCCGCACTGTCGCAGCTCAACATGCAAGACCGCCTGCTCCACGCCTCCGACTGGCCGCACGCCAACGACCCCACCGCCCTGCCCCGCACAGAGAAATTTTTGCGCGACAACGCCATAGCGCTCTATCCTCGCCTCGGAGGGACCAGCCCATGAATGTGATGCTGCCCAAGGGCACATTGGCGCCCGCGCGCCCCGCCGCCGCGACGCTTGGGCTTTGCGACGTCGATATCCATCCACGCCTTGCCAACTGGTCGGCGCTGCATCCGTGGTTGTCGGCCGAACACAGGCATCGGCTCGCGACCTACGGCACGCGGCCGCGCCATGGCTATATCCGCGGCACACCCTATCCGAAGTCGCAGCCGCTCGCCTCGCGCCGTGATGCCTGGACGCCGGAGGGCGGTGCGCCCGCCTCCGACCTGTCCTTCGTGCAGCAGCAGCATCTGGACCATTTCGGCATCGATGTCGGCGTGTTGAATCCACTCAGCCAGGGCCAGGGCGATCAGAACGCGGGCTTCAGCACCGCGCTGTGTCATGCCACCAACGAATGGCAGCTCACCGAATGGGTGGCGCAGGATCCGCGCCTGCGCGCCAGCATCACCGTTCCATATGACGACGCGCAGGCCGCCGCCGCCGAAATCCGCGCGCGTGCGGGTGACCCACGTTTCGCGCAGGTGCTGATGATGTCGCGCACCAGCATGCCCGGCGGCAACCCGCATTACTGGCCGATCTACGAAGCCGCGGCCGAAGCGGGCCTGCCGGTCGCCTTCCACGCCTTCGGCTATTCCGGGCATTCCATGACCAATGGCGGCTGGCCCTCCTTCTACATCGAGGAGGTCAGCGAACACGCGACATCCTGCCAGAACCTGGTGACGTCGCTGGTGGTGGAGGGCGTGCTGGAACGCTGGCCTTCGCTCAAAATCGTGCTGATCGAATGCGGCTTCGCCTGGCTGCCTTCGGTCGCGTGGCGGCTGGACAAATTGTGGCGCACGCTGCGCTGCGAGGTGCCGCACATCACGCGCGCGCCATCCGAACAAATCCGCCAGCAGATCTGGGTCAGCACGCAGCCGATCGAGGAACCGGACCGCCCCGAACACCTCGTGCAGTTGATGGAGTGGATCGGCTGGGACCGCATCCTCTATGCGTCGGATTACCCGCATTGGGATTTCGATGATCCGCGCCACGCGATCCCGTCCTATCTCGGTGACGCGCGCCGCGCCGCGATCTATGGCGGCAATGCGAAGGCGCTGTACGGGTGGTAGCGCATGTGGTCGCACCCGCGGCCGCGATTCCACCCGGCGCGCGGCACATCACTGAAGCCGCCGGCAAGCGCATCGTGGTGTTCAACCTGGATGGCGAATTCTTCGCGCTCGCCGACCGCTGCCCGCACCAGGGCGGGCCGCTCTCCGGCGGGTCGGTCATGGGTGCCGTGCACAGCGAGTGCCCAGGCGAATATGCCTATGACCGGCGCGGCGAAATCCTGCGCTGCCCCTGGCACGCCTGGGAGTTCGACATCCGCACCGGGCGGTCCGTCTTCGATCCGCGTCGCGTCAAGACGCGCGCCTATGAAGCGCGCACGGCGTGCGGCGCGGAGTTGCAGGCGGAAACCTTCCCCGTGCGGGTGGAAGAACGCTACGTCGTCGTCGAGGTGTAGCGCGCAACGACGGCGGCCGCGGCATCGCTCGGCAGGCCCTCGGGGGCGCGCAGCAATGCCAGGGCTGCGGCGAAGCCGGCGCGCTGCGACACATCCCCCGCCAGCAGCGGCGCCAGCGCCGCCGAAAGCCGCTCAGGCGTGCAATCCTCCTGCAGGAATTCCGGCACCACTTCGCGTTCCGTCAGCAGGTTCACCAGCGACGCGAAGCGCACCTTGATCAACCGCCGCACCACCCATGCCGTGACCGGGTTCACCCGATACGCCACCACATGCGGCAACGCCGCGACCGCGCATTCCACCGATGACGTGCCCGACTTGATCAACCCCGCAGCGCAAGCCGCAAACGCGTCGTGCTTGTCGGCCACATCGCGCACCAGGATGGGCGGGC
>JAAFHD010000153.1 GCA_013298245.1 Alphaproteobacteria bacterium | reverse complement strand
CGTGGCAGTCTCCGGTCCTGAAACCCGCGGCCGCAGCCCACGCAAGAACCACAGCAGCAAGTGGACCGCCGAATTCCTGGTGGCAGGCGAGCTGTCCCGCCGCGGCTACACGGTGGCGTTCACCCAGGGCAGCCATACGCCTGACTGCGATCTGCTGGTGGCATCACCGGGCGCTGAGGCGTTCAAGATCGATGTAAAGGGTATGGCGGCGCCGGGTGTTTGGTTGGTGGCCGACAAACGGCCGCAGCGGGATTTATTCTATGTGCTGGCGATGGTTCCACCTGGTGGGCAGGGTCGCAAGGAGGATCAGTTTTTCGTTCTCTCGCAAGCGGAGGCGTTGGCGCTGACAACGGCCTACCGCGAGGCGCGGCCTGGGCAGAAGGCGGGGTGGTCTGGTTTCAACTGGGCGGATGCGCTGCCGCACAAGGATGCCTGGCACAAGCTGCCCGGCGGTGGCTTTGGGCCGGCCGGCGCGGTGGTTCAGGGCGAGTAGGCCTGTTGATGTGGGGCGGCGTTGGGGCGCCTGGCCCAGGCGTTCCAACGTCGGTCTGCGGCAGGCCTGCGGGGTTCAGGCGCGACATGGCGCCCTCGGTCAGCGACGGGGCCTCGGGGCTGTCAGCACGATGCCGGCCTCGGCGAGCAGGGTGATGTCGCGGATGTCCTGCAGCAGGCGTTGCGCCTGGCGATGGCGGTGTGCTGATGATGTCTTGCTATTCTGGCAGTCGGCCGCGAGCCCTGCGGCATCCTCCAGCATCGCTGTCACGATCGACCACAGCGCCAAGCCCAACTCGCGCTCGTCGGTATCGGTCATTGCTCCACCCTTTTGACGCCTATCCGAACCACGCTCGAAGGGCCGTGAAAGTCCAGACGCAGCGGAGCCTCTATCGCAGGCGAATAGACGGAAAGAATGAAGGTTGGCGGCAGTTTTGCGCTGGACTTCACGCGATGGAAGCATTGCTGTGGTCGCCGCATGGAGGTGTTGAGCACGTCCGCGGCAGCCCGGTGATCCCGGGCTTGTGGTGGTACGGGCGGCGCATCGTGCGGTGCCCGACGGAGACCACCAGCATGTCGAAAGCCAAACCCCTATCCCTCGCGCAGCAGCGCGTTCTCAACCTCGCCGCGTCACGGGCCGATCGGGCAGTCCTGCCGCTGTCGGATGACATGCCGCGTCGCGGTGCAGTGCCGCAGCGGCTCATCGCCGCACTGCTCGCCCAGCGCATGATCGAGGAACGGCCAGCCAGCGGCGATGCCGCCGTGTGGCGGCGAGACGCGGATGGGACGCCTTATACCCTCAGCCTCACGCAGCGCGGTGTCGCGGCGGCGGACCCGGTCGAGCAGGTCATCGAGGACGGCGCGTGCGCAGCAGAAGGTGGTGCGGCTACCGAAGCCGCTGCGCCGCCAGCGCAGGAGATGCAGCCACCTCCGCCGCAGGTGAAGGTTGCGCCCGACACGCCGCCATCTGCGGGTAAGGTGCCGACCGGCAAGCTGGGTCAGGTTGTCACCGCTATCTCGTCCGCCCCGGGCGTTACCCTCGACGAGTTGGTCGGGCTGACGGGCTGGCTGCCGCACACCACCCGGGCCGCGCTCACCCGCCTGCGCCAGCGGGGATATGCCATCACCCTGTCGCGCACGGATGGCCGCAATGCCTACCTGCTGAAGGCTGCCGAGGCTGCCGCTATGGCGCCATCCTCGTGAAGCGGCGATCCGGCTCGGCGGTGGCCCGAGGCAAGCTCGCTCTCGCCGACCTGCCCAACCTCACCACCGCCGAACTGCGCCACCACTGGCAGCGGCTGCATGGCCATGCGCCGCCGCCGCGTCTCAGCCCCGACCTGCTGCGCCGCGGCATCGCCTATAAGCAGCAGGAGGCCACCCATGGTGGCCTCCCCAGCGCCCTGCAGCGCAGGCTGGCCAGCATTGCCACCATGGTGGACGGATCGGGATCAGTCGCGCCCGCAGCGGTGCGCCTCAAGCCCGGCGCCACCCTGGTGCGGGATTGGCACGGCGATACCTACACCGTGTTGGTGCGCGACAATGGCTTTGAGATGCGCGGGCAGCGTTTTTCGTCGCTGACCGAGATCGCCAAGCACATCACCGGTGCGGCTTGGTCGGGACCGCGGTTCTTTGGCCAGCACCGCAAGCCGCGGGCCAAAGCCGGTGTCAGCCATGTTGGCGCTGCACCGGATCAGCAGGCCGCACAGCCATGACGCACCCCACCCGCCGCCGCTGCGCCATCTACACCCGCAAATCATCCGAGGAAGGGCTGGACCAGGCGTTCAACTCGCTCGATGCGCAACGCGAGGCCTGCGAGGCCTGCGAGGCCTATATCGCCAGCCAGCGCCATGAGGGATGGCAGGCCCTGCCCACCGCCTATGATGATGGCGGCCTCTCCGGCGGCACCCTCGAGCGCCCCGCCATGCAGCGCCTGCTGGCCGATATCCGCGCCGGGCGCGTCGATCTCGTCGTCGTCTACAAGGTCGATCGCCTCACCCGCTCGCTCAACGATTTCGCCAAGATCGTCGAAGTGTTCGATGCGCATGGTGCCAGCTTTGTCTCCGTCACGCAGCAGTTCAACACCACCACCAGCATGGGGCGGTTGACGTTGAACATGCTGCTGTCCTTTGCGCAGTTCGAGCGAGAGGTCACCGGTGAGCGCATTCGCGACAAGATCGCGGCCTCCAAGCGTAAGGGCATGTGGATGGGGGGCGTGGTGCCACTTGGGTATGACGTGCGCGATCGCAGGCTGGAGATCAACGAGGCAGAGGCCGCCACGGTGCGGCACATCTTTGCGCGCTACCTGGCCTTGGGCTCAGTGGATAATCTGGCGCAAGAACTGGCCGCTGATGGCATCTACAGCAAGGCGCGACCATGGATGGCGGATGCGCGGATGCAGGGTGGCAAGGTGCTGGCGCGGGGTGCGCTCTACACCCTGTTGCAGAACCGGCTGTATCGCGGGGAGGTGGCGCATCGGGGGCAGGTGCACCCCGGCCAGCATATTGCGATCATTGACGAGGCGCTGTGGGATGCCGTCCAGGCCCGGCTGAGCGCCAATCGGGTGGAGCGGGTTATACGCCAGGATGCGGCTGCGCTGAGCCTGCTGGCGGGGCTGCTCTACGATGCGGATGGGCAGCGGCTGGTGCCGACCCATGCCAACAACGCGGGCAAGCGATATCGCTACTATGTCAGCCAGGCGCTGCTGAAGGGCAAACGCGGCAGGCCGAGCCCAGCGAGAGTTGCGCAGCGCATTCCGGCGGGTGAGATCGAGGCACTGGTGATTGATCGCATCAAGCGCTGGCTTGGCACGCCGCGCAACGTGCTGACGGCGATGGCGACCGATGCCCGCACATCGCAGCAGGCGCTGGTCCAGGCGAAGCAACTGACCGAGCGATGGAAGGAACTCTCGCCGGCCAGCATCCGTGCCGTTCTGTGGCGGCTCCTGGCGAGGGTGGAAGTGCATCCGACGCGGGTCGACCTGCACCTGGCGGCATCGCAGCTGTCGGGACTGTTGGCCGATGCAGCGCAGGGCAACCTCGCGGCATCCGCGTCACGCGATCCGATGATCACTGGCCGGCCACGCATCGGGCGCCCACCGAAGAACGCCAACAACAATGCCGCCATGGCGCCTGGTCATCACCACACCAACGAAAGCGCATCACCATCGGCCACCGTCGTCATTTCGGTTCCAGCGCAGCTGCGACGCGCGGGCCTGGAGATGGCGCTGATCGTCGATGGGGCCGAGCAGGCCACGCGCGTCGATCCGAACTTGATGCGCGTCATCGCCAATGCGCACGCGATGGCGAACCGGATGGTGCAGCCCAATGCAGCGACGCTTGATGAGTTCGCGGCATCCAAGGGCATCAGCACATCTTGGGCCACGCGAATGATGCGCTTGGTTTACCTGTCGCCGCGCATCGTCACAGCGATACTGGAGGGCAGGCAGCCCGTCGGGCTGACAGCCAACAAGCTGATGCAGGACACGCGGCTGCCGATGGACTGGCGCGAGCAGGAACGCAGGCTCGGCTTTGGCTGAGTGACGGCCGGGCGGCCACCAAAGACAACGACCTCAGCGGATGCCGCACATTTGCGACCGCGCTCGCGATCGGCCAACCAGAGCATCCGAAACGCGGCACGCACGCGGGCACCACACACCGCCAATTCCGTAGTGCCGAACCCGGCCGCAGAGACTACTGCCCTCTGCATCGCCGAATCCACGCAGCATCACCGTCTCAGAGACGACGACTGGCGAAATCGCTCTCGCAGCAATGGCTGTTTCCCGCCATGCATGTGCGGCTACCGAAATTCCAAATTATCCAATCAGAACAATGGCTTGACGGTGGCGGACAGGGTGGGATTCGAACCCACGATACGCTTTTGACGTATACGCACTTTCCAGGCGCGCGCCTTCGACCGCTCGGCCACCTGTCCTTCGCGCCCTCCTTAGCGGCGGCGCTGGGCCGCATCAAGCCGCGCTCAGTCGTAGGTCAGCGACATGGTTTCCGCGACCAGGCAGGGGCGGTCGCTGCCTTCCAGTTCCATCTCGTTCTCGAAGGTGCAGCGCACGCCGCCCTTGATGGGTTCCACACCCTTCAGCGTCAGGTGCAGGCGCACGCGCCCACCCGCCGGCACAGGGTTGGTGAAGCGCACCTTGTTGCTGCCATAGTTGATCGACCGGCTGCGGTTTTTCACGCGATAGATGGTGGGCGTCATCCGCGGCAGCAGCGACAGCGTCAGGAAGCCATGCGCGATGGTCTTGCCGCCGGGCATTTCGCGCGCCGCGCGTTCCACGTCGATGTGGATCCATTGATGGTCGCCGGTGGCTTCGGCGAACAGGTTGATGGTCGGCTGGTCGATGGTGATCCAGTCACTCGTGCCAAGCTTTTTGCCGATCCATTCGGCCATGGCGGAGGGGTTTTCGATCTCGATCATGGGCGTCTCCTGTTTGCGCGCAGGCTGCCGCGCGGCGGGTGCTTCGTCCATGGGGCGAAAAAAAATCGCCTGCGATTCACGGTCGGGTAACCCGAACCGGCACAAGGTGCCCGCATCACGCAGCATGCATGGCGGTGGCGGCCCTGGGCCTCTTCCGCGAAGGGAGAAGCCCATGTCTATGAACTCGATCAACACCAACCTCGGCGCGATGGTCGCGCTGCAATCGCTGAACCGCACGACCGAAGAATTGTCGACCGTGCAGAAGCGCGTCTCGACCGGCCTGCGCGTCGCCGACGCCAAGGATGACGGCGCCGCCTTCGCGGTGGCCGAGCGCATCCGCGGCGACATGGCGGCCACCACTTCTGCCAACCAACAATTGGGCGGCGTGAAGGGCCTGCTGGAGGTCAGCCAGGCCAGCCTGCAGAATGTCTCGACCTCGCTGGTCAAGCTGAAGGAACTGACGGTGAAGCTGGCCGATGGCGCCATCAACGCCGAACAGCGCACCCAGTACCAGACCCAGGTCAAGGAACTGACCAACAACATCAAGGCCTTCATCACGGACGCCGACTACAACGGCCTGAACGTCCTGAATGACCCGGCGGCGCTGGGTGTGAAGGTGGTCAGCAACGGCCAGAACGGCTTCTATACTTTCTCCGGCTACAGCGCGATGGCGAACATCTTCAACGCCATTTCCGCCGCCAACGCGTACACCCAGGGTGACGCGGCTGCCGCCATGACGACCACCGGCGGGCTGTCCAAGGCCATCACCAACACGCTCACGCAGCTGAACAATTTCGGCAGCTACTCGCGCTTCATCGACAGCCAGATCAACTACAACAAGAAGATCCTGGATGCGCAGGAAGCCGGCATGGGCGCACTGATCGACGCTGACCTCGCGAAGGAATCCGCGCGCCTGCAGGCGTTGCAGATTCGCCAGCAGCTGGGCAGCCAGGCGCTGGGTATCGCGAACCAGTCGCCGCAGATGCTGCTCAGCCTGTTCAACGGCTAGCGCGCGATCGTCCCGCCGCCTTGCTTCCGCCAGGTTTTGCTTGCACTGGCGGCGCATGCGTCTTCGTCCATGGATATCAGGCACTACCGCCGCCTTGGCCGGTGCCGCGCTGGTGCTGTGGGTCTTCGGCCCGCACATCCTGCCGCCCTGGAACACGGGCTGGATGCTATCGGGCCAGATCGGCCCGGACCCGGTGCAGTACTGGCTGGGCTTCACCTTCTTCAAGGCGTCGCCCTGGTCCTGGCCGCCCGGCCTGAACCCGCGCTGGGGGATCGAGGTCTCGTCCTCCATCTTCTACGCGGACTCTATCCCGCTGCTGGCCTTCGCCTTCAAGGCGCTGGACCCGCTGTGGCGGGTGGACCAGTACTGGGGCATGTGGCTCGCCGCCTGCGGCGCGCTGCAAGCCTGGATGGCCTGGCGCATCATCGGCCTGGCCACACCGGCCGCGTTGCCGCGCATCCTGGGCGCCGTGCTGCTGGTGATGCAGCCGGTGCTGCTGAACCGCATGGGCGGCCACCTGGCACTCGGCGGCCAGTTTCTGATTCTCATCGCGCTCTGGCTGTGCCTGACGCGCGCCGATGGCTGGCGCCGCAGCGCCGCCTGGGGCGCGCTGCTGCTGGCGGCGGCACTGATCCATTCCTACCTTCTGCCCATGGTCGCCGGCCTCTGGGCCGCCGACTTGCTGGCCCGCACCGCCGACCCCACGCGCCGCGCCCGCTACCTGGCCGCCGAATTCCCACTCGTCCCCGGCCTTGGCATCTTCGGCCTCTACCTCGCCGGTTTCTTCGCTTTGCGCGGCGGTTTCGGCGGCACCTGGGGCGGCTACGGCCACATGCAGCTGGACCTGCTGGCGCCATTGTCCGCCGGCGTCTGGAGCCACTTCCTCCCCCCCATCCCCGAACCCGACCACCTGGAAATCGGCCATTCCACCCCCGGCCTTGGCGGCCTTCTCCTCATCGCGCTCGGCCTCTGGGCCGCTTGGCCCCGCGCCCGCGCCACCTTCCGCGCGCATTGGCCACTCATTCTGGCCTGCCTCGGCATGTGGGCACTGGCCGTGACGCACCGCGTCTCCATCGCCGGCCACGTCTTTGAACTTTTCTCTCTCCCCACCCGCATCGACGCCCTGGCCGACGCACTCCGCGCCTCCGAACGCTTCTTCTGGCCCGCCCTCTACGCCGCGTTGCTGGGCGCCACCCTCGCCCTGATCCGCCGCATCGGCGCCCCCCGCGCCGGCACCGCCCTGGCCGTCCTGCTCGCCATCCAATTCGCCGACCTGCAACCAGGCTTCGCCCGGCTCGCGCGCTATTTCACACCACCCGCGCAGGCCGTCGTGCCACTGCGCCTGCACGACCCCTTCTGGCTGGAAGCCACCACCCGCTACGACCGTATCCGCCTGGTCCCCACCGGCATGCAGGCCGCCTGGTGGGAGGAAGTCGCGGTGCTGGCCGCCACCCGCGGCCTCGAAACCGACGCCGTCTACCTCGCCCGCATCGACCCCGCCCGCGTGGCCGCGGTCAACAGCGATATGGCGCGCCGCCTCTCCACCGGTGATTGGGAACCCCGCACCCTCTATGTGCTGGGCGACGAGGGCGCCATCTCCCTCGCCCGCGCCAGCCACGACCGGCGCCGCGACCTGCTGGCCGAATTCAACCTGGTCTGGGTCCTGGCCCCCGGCTGGTTCACAGAAAACTCACCGGGTCCACATCCACCTGCACGCGCACATGGTTCGGCACATCCGCCCGTTCCAACCAGTCGCGAATGATCGGCTGCACGGCCACGCCGCGCTCCGCCTTCAACAACAGCCGGTGCCGGTGCCGCCCGCGCAGCATCGCCATCGGCGCCGGCGCCGGCCCCAGCACCTGCACGCCCGGCAATTCCGGCGCGCGCAGCCCCAAATCCCGCGCCGCCCGCGCCGCCGCCAACGCGTCCTCGCTGCTGACAATCAGCGCCGCCAGGCGGCCATAGGGCGGCCAATGCCCCGGCTGCCGCGCCCCCTTTTCGGCCGCCACAAACCCATCAATGTCGTTCGCCGCCAACGCCTGCATCACCGGATGCTCCGGCGAGAATGTCTGCAACAACACCCGCCCCGGCGCCTCCGCCCGCCCCGCGCGCCCCGCCACCTGGTGCAATAGTTGTACCGTGCGTTCGGCGGCGCGCAGATCGCCGCCCGACAGCCCGATATCCGCATCCACCACGCCCACCAGCGTCAGCCCCGGAAAATGCCAACCCTTGGCGACGATCTGCGTGCCGATCACCAGA
>JAAFHD010000152.1 GCA_013298245.1 Alphaproteobacteria bacterium | reverse complement strand
CGAAGCAGGCCTGGTCCGCGCGCCATTCCAGCGCGCAGCCGGCGGCCTGGGGCAGGTTCACATGCGGCACGACGCCCTGGTGCAGCAGGATGTGGTCGGCCTGTGCCTCGCCACCGGGCCAGGTGATGCGCAGGGCGTCGCCGTCCTGTTCGATGCGCAAGGATGCCGCGCGCTTCACCGGCACGGTGCGCACGCGCCGCATCAGCGCGAGCCCCTTCCAGGCGTAGCGTGACGCCAGGAAAGCCGGCAGATGCGGGAGCGCGCGGCGCCAATTCGCGCGCGGGCGGGTTTCCAGAATCAGCGCGGGCGGCGAGCCGGCGGCGATCATCTGGGATGCGTAAAGCCACAGCAGAGGCCCCTGCCCCGCCAGCACCACGCGGCCCTCGGGCACCAGGCCTTGCGCCTTCAGCATGGTCTGCGCGGCACCCACGGTCATCACGCCGGGAAGGGTCCAGCCGGGCACGGGCATGGGGCGTTCCAGCGCGCCGGTGGCGATGATGACGCGCCTGGCTTCGACCATGCGCGAGGCGCCGGCCACGGAAAACCCAAGCGTGGCGCCGGGGTCCAGGTGCCAGATAGTGGCGCCGGGGATGTATTCGGCGCCGGCCGCGCGGGCGGCTGCCAGCAGTGTTTGCGCGGGGCGATAGCTGCGCGCCAGCGGCGGCAGCGGTGCGGCGATGCCTCGAAAAACCTGGCCGCCGGGCGTGGCGTTCTCGTCCAGCCACAGCACGCGCGCACCCTGCCCGGCCAGTTCGGCGATCGCGCCCATGCCGGCAGGGCCGGCGCCGAGGACCGCGACGTCATACATCGCGCTTGCCCCGTTGGCGGCGCACCACCATGCCCGGCGCCAACGGCACCATGCAGGATTGGCGGTTGGCGATGCCGTCGATTTCGACCAGGCAGTCGAAGCAGACGCCCATCATGCAATACGGCCCGCGTGGGGTGCCGCTGACCGCGGTGTCGCGCGGTGCGCGCACACCCAGTGCCAGCAGGGCTGCGGCCACGCTGTCGCCGGCGCGGCCCTGCACCACGGCGCCTTCGAAGGTGAAGGCGATGGGCGGGTCGTCACGCAGCCTGCGGAACATCGAACCTCCGCGCAGAGAAGGGCGCGAGGGGCGCGTCCAAGCGGCCGGCGGCGATCATCGGTGCCAGCAATTCCGCATGCGCGGCGGCGAGCGTCACGCCGGAATGGCAGGTCGCGACGAAGGCGCCGGGTGTTGCCACCGATTGGTCGTAGATGGGGAAGCCATCGGGCGACATGACGCGCAGGCCCGCCCATGTGCGCACCACATTCAGGCTGCCCAGCACCGGAAACATCGCCTGTGCGCGTTGCGCCATGACGGCGATGATGCCCGGGCCGGTGCGGGTGTCGGGCGGCGCTTCTTCCTTGCTGTCGCCGATCATCACGCCGCCTTCGTCGGTCTGGCGCACGGTGATGGTGGCGTGGTGCAGGAAGGGCGCGGCCTTTTCGGTGACCAGGATTTGGCCGCGTTGGGGGCGGACGGGTGCCGCCAGCCCGACCATGGGGGCCAGGCGCGCATTGCCCAGGCCCGCGGCCAGCACCACGCGCGCGGCCGCGATATCGCGCGCCGCAGTGCGGATCAGGAAGCCGCCGCCAGGCTGCGGGATGATGGTCTGGACCGGGTGGTCGGGCAGGTATGTGGCGCCGCGCGAGACGGTGCTGGCGTGCAGCGCGCGGAACAGGCGCAGCGAATTCACATCACCATCCAGCGGGCAGAAGACGCCGCCCACGACGCGCGGCCCGATCGCGGGCATGGCGCGCGCGATGGTCGCGTGGTCCTGCACTTCCCACGGGATCGCGTCCCAGCCGGGCTGGTTGTGCAGGCGCATCATGGCGGCGCGGCGGGCGTCGAGTTCGTCCTCGCTGAGCGCCAGCGCGTAGCCGCCATTTTGGCGCAGGCCGGTGGCGATGCCGGTCTCCGCGCGCAGGTCTTCGGCGAAGGCGCCCCAGGCGGCGGCCGAGCGCTGCGTCCAGTGGCCATAAGGTGCGAGGCCCATGCCCTTGGACTGCACCCAGACCAGCGCGAAATTGGCGCGGCTCGCGCGCGCGGCGATGTCGCCCTCATCCAGGATCACGCAGCGCAGGCCTTGCCCCGCCAGGCCGCGCGCGATGGACAGGCCCACCACGCCACCGCCGATCACCGCCGCATCGAAATCCCGCATGGCGGCACCGTGGCAAGCGAGGGTGGCGCTGTCTATCGCGACCTGTTGCTGCGCGTGTGGGTTGTGGGGTGGGGGCAGAGTGCGGGCTTTCATTCCCAGCTTTTGTATGAGATCGCGCGAACAATACCGCATGTGCAATCCGCGGTATCTGCGGGTAATGCGGGTGGGCCCGGCCTTGGATAATGTTACAAGAATACCATTAATCTGCGCGAAAGACCGTCGAATTTGCCGCGGTTGTCGCTTGACAGCACCCATGTCCCATCCGTTAATGCATACGTTAATACGTCCCAGAACAACCGCGCCAAAGGCCACCATGCCCGAACACCCCGCCCACCAACCGCCCGCATGAACGCCGCCCGCGCCCTGCCCGCCCCGCCGCATGCCACCGCCGCCGAGGCCGCGCATCGGCGCCTGAAGGCGATGATCCTCGACAACGCCATGCCCGCGCACAGCCAGTGGCTGGAAGCGGCATTGGCGCTGGAGCTCGGCATGTCGCGCACGCCGGTGCGCGAGGCGATGATGCGCCTGGCGCAAGATGGCCTGGTCGCCGTCACGCCGCGCCATGGCATGCGCGTGCTGCCGTTGGCCGCCGCTGACATGCGCGAAATCTACGATGTGCTGGAAAGCCTGGAGCCGAAGGCCGCTGAATTGCTGGCGCGCCGCCGGCCCTCGGCCGATGTGCTGGCACCACTGCACGCGGCGTGTGATGCGATGGAAGCGGCACTGCGTGCCGGCGACCGCCAGGCCTGGGCCACGGCTGATGAGGATTTCCACCGCAGCCTGCTCGATGCCTGCGGCAATCCGCGCCTGGCTGCGATGGTCATGCAGGTGTGGGACCAGTCGCATCGCGGGCGGATGGTCACGCTGAACCTGCGCCCGTTGCCCGAGGCGTCCACCGCCGAACACCGCGCGATTCTGCTCGCGATCGCCGCCGGTGATGGCGATGGCGCGCGGGAGTTGTTCCGCCTGCATCGGCGCCGGGGCGGCGCCGAATTGATCGCGCTGATTGAACGGAGTGGCCTCGCATGGCTGTAGGAAACGCGGTGCGGGTTGCGGTGATGCCGGGCGATGGCATCGGCGTGGAGGTGATGGACGCGGCGCTGGGCGTGCTGTCCAAGCTGACGCGCCGACACGGGCTGGGCCTGGCCACGGAAACGCTGCGCGCCGGCGCCTTCGCCTTCCGCGACACTGGCGAGGCGATGAGCGAGGCTGTGTTTGACCGCGCGCGCGCCGCCGACGCCATCCTGTTCGGCGCCATGGGCTGGCCCGGAATCCGCCAGGCGGACGGCACCGAAATCACGCCGCAGATCGACCTGCGCATCCGGTTGAATCTCTATGCCGGCGTGCGGCCGATCCGTGCCATTCCTGGCGTGCCTTTGGCGCTGGCTCATCCGCGCGCGAAGGAGATCGACCTGGTCATCCTGCGCGAAAGCACCGAGGGCCTGTTCTGGGCGCGCGGCCGCGGCGAGCAGATCGGCGACACCGAAGCGCGCGACACCATGGTGATCACGCGTGCGACCACCGAACGGCTCTCGCGCTTCGCCTTCCAGTTGGCCGAACGGCGCGCGTTGCGCATGGGTCGGCCGCAGAAAGTCACCCTGGTGGACAAGGCGAATGTCTTCTCCTCCATGGCCTTCATGCGCCGCGTGTTTGACGATGTGACGCGCGAATTCCCTGGGATTCCGGCCGGCCACCAATATGTGGACGCGATGGCGCTCGACCTGGTGCGCCGCCCCTGGGACTACGACGTGCTGCCGATGGAGAACATGTTCGGCGACATCCTGTCGGACCTGGGTGCCGGGTTGATCGGCGGCATGGGATACGCGCCGTCGGCCGATATCGGCGATGGCCATGCGATGTTCCAGCCGAGCCATGGCACCGGCCCCGACATCGCCGGCAAGGGGCTCGCGAACCCGACGGCGATGATTCTGTCAGCCGCGATGATGCTGGATTGGCTGGGCGCTGAGGGCGCGGGCCAGGCTTGGTGCAATGCGGCGGCGGAACTGGAAGCGGCGGTGGATGGCGCCTTCGCCGCCGGCCTGCGCACGGCCGAATTCGGCGGCGCAGGTACCGCGGATGTGGCGCGTGCGATCGCGGAGCAGATCCCGGGATGAGCCTGCGCGTCGGCATCATTGGCTGCGGGTATTTCGCGCGGTTTCATCGCGATGCGTGGGCGCGTTTGCCGGTGCGGGTGGCAGCGATTTGTGATGCCGATATCGCGCGCGCGACCGCTGCCGCAGGCGAATTCGAAGGCGCGCGCGCCTTCGCCGATGCGCAGTCCATGCTGGACGCCGGCGCGCTGGATGTCGTGGACATCGTGACGCCGCCCGAAACCCATGCGGCGCTGATCGCGCTGTGCCACGCGCGCGGTGTCGCGGTGATCTGCCAAAAACCCTTGGCGCCCGATTGGCCCACCGCCGTCGCGATCGTGGATGCCGCCGAAAACGCGGGCGGCACCCTCATCATCCACGAGAATTTCCGCTTCATGCCGTGGTTCGCGGAAACCGCGCGGCTGCTGGCGCAGGGCGCCATCGGCGAACCGCTCGACATCTCCTTCCGCCTGCGCTCCGGCGATGGCCAGGGGCCGGACGCCTACCTCGCGCGCCAACCCTATTTCCGCACCATGCCGCGCTTTTTGGTGCATGAGACGGTGATTCATTTGATCGACGTTTTCCGGATGCTGTTCGGCGAAGTCACCGGCATCTTCGCGCGCCTGCGCAGCCTCAACCCCGCCGTGCGCGCGGAGGATGCGGCGACGGTGTTGTTCGCCTTCGCCAATGCGCGCCGCAGCGGCATCGTCGATGGCAACCGCCTGCTGGACCACCCGAGCGATGATGCGCGCATGACCAATGGCGTGCTGCTGGTCGAAGGCACTGGCGGGCAGATCAGGCTGGATGGCTATGGCCGGCTGTTCATCCGCCCGCATGGCGGTGCGGAGCGCGAACACACATACGAATGGCACGCACGCGGCTTCGGCGGCGATTGCGTCTTCCACCAGACCGCCGCCGCACACGCCCACATCGCGCATGGCACGCCCGTGCCCAACACCGCGCGCGCCTGGCTGCGCAACATGGAAATCGAAGAGGCCATCTACCGATCCGCCGACGAACAACGCTTCGTCGACGTCTGACCACCAAGGAGGGAAACATGACCAACACCCGTCGCACCATCATGCTGGCCAGCGCCGGCATTCTGGCCGCACCTGCCATCGCGCGCGCGCAGGCCATCACCATGCGCTTCAGCCACACCGACAGCGGCACCGGCAGCCGCCAGGCCGCGGCCGAGCGTTTTTCCACGCGCCTGCGCGACCTGACGGGCGGGCGCATCAATGTGCAGGTCTTCCATTCCGGCCAGCTGGCGAATGACCCGCGCGCGATCGAGCAGCTGCAACTGGGCGGCATTGATTTCACCGTCTCAGCACCTGGTTCCTACGCGCCGCATCACCGGCCGCTGAACCTGACCGCCCTGCCCTTCCTGGTCGATACCTACGAACAGGGCTGGGCGCTCTACGATGAATCGCGCTGGATCGCGGCGCAATTCGCGCAACTGCCCGCGCGCGGCCTGCGCATGATCGCCACCTGGGAAGCCGGTTTCCGCAGCTTCACCACGCGCGCGCCGCTGAATTCGCCGGCCGATGCGCGCGGCTTGCGCATGCGCGTTTTCCCCAACGACATGATCCGTTGGATCATGGAAGCGATCGGCTTCAACCCCGTCGTGCTGCCAGTGACCGAGGTATACTTGGCGATCCAGCAAGGCACCGTGATCGGCCAGGAAAACCCGATCGACACCATCCACGCGCTGCGCTTCTACGAAGTGGCACCGCACATCACCATGACGCAGCACGTCTACAGCCCGTTGCCGCTGGCGATGGCCGAACGCAGCTGGCAGCGCCTGAACGCCGCCGACCGCGAACATGTCATGACCGCCGCGCGCGAGGCCGCCGCCTTCAGCCGCAACGCCGTGCGCGAGGCCGAAGCCGGCCAGCTGCGGGAAATGGAAAGCCGCGGCGCGCGCATCAACCGCCCCGCGATCGGCCCGTTCCGCGATGCCGTGCAAAGCGTCTACACCCGCGCCCGCGAAGCCTATGGCGCCGAGGTGGACACGCTGCTGGCCGAAGCCGAGACCATCCGCCGCGCGCGCGCATGAGCTTCGCCTCGCCCCGGCGCGACATGCCGCGTGCCTTGCGCGCGCTTGGCCTGGTGATCGACGCCGCACTGGTGGTCGCAGCCGCGATCATCACCGTGCTGATCTTCTTCAACGTGCTCTCGCGCTTCATCTTCGATTGGGATGTGGCGTGGAGCGGGGAGCTGGTCACCTTCTGCCTGGTCTGGGGCAGTTTCCTGGGCGGCACGGCGGCGCTGCAACGCGGTGCGCATATGCGCGTCGGCGAGTTGATCGAGGCGCTGCCAGGCCGCGCGCGCCTTGCCCTGGAAGCGCTTGTGCTGGTCGGCACGCTGGCGTTGCTCTGCGTCATCGCCTGGTACGGCATCGCCATCTGTGAGCGCACCTGGGCGCAGGAAACCACCGTGCTGTTCTGGCCGCAGGGGCTGCTTTACGCGGGCATGCCGGTCTCGGCGGTGCTCGCCATTCCCTTCGTTCTTCACGACCTTCTGGCGGTGCTGCGCGGGCGCCTGCCGGATTGGTCAGACGTCTGAGGACTGTGCATGTTTCTGGGTATCATCACCGGCATTTTCTTCGCGCTCGCGCTGCTGGGCGTGCCCTTGGTCTGGGCGCTGCTCGGCACCGCGGTGCTGTCCAATATCACGCTGGATTTTCCCTACCCGACGCAGGCGCTGATGGTGAATTTCATCGGCGGTGTGGAGCCTTTCCACCTGGTGGCGGTGCCGCTGTTCATTCTCTCGGGCGAGATCATCAGCCGCGGCGGCGTGGGCGAAAGGCTGATCGCTTTTGCGCGCACGCTGTTCGGCTTTCTGCCGGGCGGGTTGGGCATCGTCACCGTGGTGGGCTGCATGATGTTCGGCGCGGTCTCGGGTTCCGCCATCGCAACCGCGGCCGCGATCGGCACGGTGATGGCGCCGGGCATGGCGGCGGCTGGTTATCGGCCAGCTTTCACCGGTGCGTTGATCGCGACCGCGGGGACGCTCGGCATTATCATCCCACCCTCGATCCCGATGCTGGTCTTCGGCTTCGTCGCCAATACATCTGTGGCCGAACTCTTCATCGCCGGCATCGTGCCCGGCATCCTCTTCGGCATCGCGTTGATGGTGGTCTGCGTGTGGGAAGGGCGCAGCACCGGCTGCGATCCCGGCGGGCGCGGCGCATCGCGCGCGGAGATCATCGCCTCCTTCCGCGCCTGCGCGCCGGCGCTGCTGATGCCCATCATCATCCTGGGCGGCATCTACAGCGGCGTCTTTACGCCCACCGAGGCCGCGGGTGTTGCCACCGTCTATGCGCTGTTCGTGTCCATGGTGGTGTATCGCAGCCTGCCGGTGTCGCTGCTGCCATCGATCCTGCGCGCGAGCATGGTGACGAGTGCGGTGGTGATGCTGGTGATCGGCGCCACCAGCGCCCTGGCCTGGCTGATCACGCTGGAACAGGTGCCGGCACAGATGCTGGAACTGGTGCGCGGCGTCGCCCATGAACGCTGGGCCTTCCTGCTGCTGCTGAACCTGGTGCTGCTGGTGTTGGGCGTCTTCCTGGAGCCATTGCCGGCGATGGTGCTGGCCGCACCGCTGTTTCTGCCGGCGGCGCAGGCCTATGGCATCGACAACGTCCATCTGGGCATCATCTTCACCTGCAACCTGGCGATCGGGCTGTACTCGCCGCCCGTGGGCGGCACGCTGTTCGTGGCGGCGAAAATCGCGGGCGTGGGCATGGCCGCGATCAGCCGCGCGTTGATCCCGCTGTTTCTATCAAGCCTCGTGGTGATGGTGCTGATCACCTATGTGGAGGCGGTGCCGATGGCGCTGGTCTGGCTGGGGCGGTGATGCCCAAAGCGGCGGCGCCGCGCCGCCCGTTTGCACCCTGACGCGGCAAGGCCCGCCGCGCGCGCCCTGAAGCCGCGCCGGCCCCGCTGGCG
>JAAFHD010000151.1 GCA_013298245.1 Alphaproteobacteria bacterium | reverse complement strand
GCAGCTCCTGCCAAGGCCTCTCAGGGCCGCCGCGGACAGCAACAGCCCGCCATTCATCGACAGCGCCCCTGCGGGCAACGCGACGCCACCGCATGACACGTCTGCCAGCCGAGAGGAGGCGCGCCATGGGTAAGCATCGTGGGCCACGCCGCCCGACCGACGCCGAGATCGGCTATGGCAAACCGCCCGTCGCACATCGGTTCAAGCCTGGCCAGAGTGGCAACCCAAAGGGCCGCCCCAAAGGCGCGCGCAGCGCGTCGCTCGACCCTGACGCGGCCTTGATGCGGGCGCTCCAACATAAATACACGACGGCCGACGGGTCAAAGATCCCGGCAGCGGAACTGGCGATGCAGCGCCTTGTGCAGGATGCGATCCGCGGAAAGCCGAGCGCGCAGAAGCTCATTGTCGAACATGCGCGGCGCGTCGCAGCCGAGCAGCGTGCCGCGGAGGATGCCGCCAACGTCGGCGCCAAGGATGATGACGACACAATCCTGCAAAACTTCATCGCTCGGCAGCGTGGCGCAGGCCAGCAGTTCAACCGCGAGACTTATCGCAAGCCGTTTGGCGATGCCGACGCCAAAGGCAACGCCACTGAAAATCCAAACGACATCGCAGCGCAAAACCAGAAGGAGCCACGGCAATGAACGGACCAATGCCGCCTTCGGGGATTGACGATATCAGGCGCCTTCTGCGCGTGGTGCTGCGCAGCGACCTCACAGCGTTCGTCGAGCGTTGCTTCAATCAGGTCAATCCGGGGATCGCCTTCGTGCCGGAATGGTACATCGACGCCATCGCCCATCAACTGGAGCGCGTTCGCCGCGGGGAGATCAAACGCCTGATCGTCAATCTGCCGCCGCGGTCGCTAAAGTCGATCATGGCCTCGGTGGCATTTCCAGCCTTCGTGCTGGGCCATGATCCCAGCAAGCGCATCCTGTGCGTGAGCTACAGCAGCGATCTGGCCGCCGACTTCACCAATCAGTTCCGCAGCGTCGTCACGCAGCCTTGGTATCAGGACGTGTTCCCGGCACTGCGGATCGATCCCCGCAAAAACACCGAGACCGAAACCGTCACCACGCAGCGGGGCTTTCGTCTGTCCACATCCACCGGCGGCACGCTGACGGGCCGCGGCGCCGACATCATCATCATCGATGATCCGATCAAGGCCGAGGACGCCATGTCCGAAACCATGCGGGAACGGTTGAACCAGTGGTTCACCAACACCCTGGTGTCGCGTCTGAACGACAAGGCGACGGGCGCCATCGTGGTGGTGATGCAGCGCGTGCATATGAACGACCTCACGGGCTTTCTGCGCGAGCGATCGGAAGGGTGGGAGGTGTTGTCGCTGTCGGCCATCGCTGACGTGGAGACCGAATACCAGCTGCCGCGCGGCAGCACCTATCTGCGCCAGGCCGGCGAAGCATTGTCCATTCGCGAGCCACTGCCGGTGTTGGAACGCCTCCAGGGTGAGATCGGCAGCGCTGCCTTTGCAACCCAATACCTCCAAGAACCCGCGCCGCCCGGCGGCGCGATGGTCAGGCGGGAATGGATCCAGCGCGACGACATCCCACCCGATCCCGATGACGGCATGACCTATCTCAGCTGGGACACCGCCATGAAGGGTGGTCCGGACAATTCCTATTCCGTGTGCGTGGTTCTGCAGCGCGTGGCGCGTGATCGGTTCTATGTTCTGGATGTAGTGCGGCGGAAGATGCAGTTCCCCGCGCTGCTCGAATGTGTCGCGACGACGGCCGATCGCTACTCCACGCCGACCGTGCTGATCGAGGACAAGGGCTCGGGCATATCCCTGTTGCAATCCCTGAAGGGCCGTGTGGCCATGCTGCACGCGATCAAGCCGGAGGGAGACAAGGAAGCACGGCTGGCGAAGGTCACCGCGCTGATGGAGCGCGGTGAACTGTTCCTGCCGGTGCAAGCGCCTTGGTTGGCAGATTTCGAGCGCGAACTGTTTTCCTTTCCAGGCAGCCAGTTCGACGACCAGGTCGATGCGCTCAGCCAGGCACTGAATTTCTGCCTTGGCGACAGAGTGTGGGCTTGGACGAAATTGTTCGATTGATGGGCGGCCCGCGAAATGCTCCGGGGCGACAATCCTCGCGCGCCAAGCTCGTTTTTGGCTTGCTGCGAATGCGTGCCACACAATACTCTTTGTTCGCAGTTCGACCCTATTCGCTGTAGCGCGACGCTTGACGGCATTTGGTCCGACAACAGGTAGTTCTGGATGCCACTACCAGGCCTCGAAGCCCTTGCTCAATCTGTCGCGGTCCGATGGGTGCTCCAGGCATTCCACTTGCTAGGAAACGCTTTGCGTTTTTGGCGTGTTGTCCGCCATGCAACGCAAAGCGCCGTCGCGGCTTTTCCCGAGCACGCGGAGCTTCTGAGCAAGTCAACATGTCGGGTTGCCATCGGTGACGAGGCAGCAGCACTGGCACGTCCTGGCCGCGGAGCAGACAGGCAGCGGCTCGCGCAAGCACTGAGAACTGGGGCCGCCAGAGGACTGGCTTTTGATGCTGCCGAAGTGCTCGCGGACCATATCATTTCCGCCCTCCAACAGCGTCTGCATAGCGGCGCGAGCGCTGCTGAACTGGACGCAGTTCGCGGAGTAGAGAAGCTGGTCCGGCTTCATGACCCTACGCCGGCAGCTGCCGACGCCATCCATCTCTGTCGCGCAGCCGCCCGCACCGACCTCACAGCTTTTCGCGAAGCGTCAGTTTCATTCAGCGGGCCGCGGGTCTTGCTGCCCGTGCGCAGGGTGGAGGACGATCAGGGCCGTGGCCCGATGGTGTCGCTCGAAGATGCGGCCAACGGTTTGGCCGGCCTCTCGGTGCTCGAAGGAGCTGCTGGAGCCGGCAAGAGCACCACGATCCTGCAGCTTGCAGAGCTTCTCAATGATCGCCGCCCTGGCGCAGTTGCGGTGCTGGTCAGCGCGCCGGAATGGGCCTTGTCGTCAGCACACGACGATCTGCTCGCGTATTGTGTGCACAAGGATGCCTTCCTGGTGCAGGGCGCGACTGCTCATCATCTGCGGACGCTCGCCCGCAACGGACGTCTGACGATTCTCTTGGACGGCTGGAACGAGGTCACGCCGAGCTCCCTAGCCCGCATGCAGGCCGGCGTTGGCAGGCTGAGACGGGAATTGCCCCGGATGCCTATTCTGGTAGCCGCCAGGCGCTCAACCGGTCCTGCCGAAGTTGATAGCGTGTTGCGCGTCGAGCAGCTGACAGACCAACTGCGCGACGACATCGTGCGGCGCACGGTCGAAGCGGGTGATCCTCGCATACAGGTCCTCCAGACTGATGCGGCGGTGGATGAGATCACGCGGACGCCACTCTATTTGGCGGCCTTTCTCGCGGCACCGGCAAATACGACGCCGGTGCGGGGAGAGCTCTTGCATCATCTCGTCAGGCAGCATGAACGCGCGGCAAGCAGCGTAGCTGGCCCAGACACGGTAGGCGCTTTCCACAAACGCTATCTCGAGGCCTTGGCGCTGGCGACGCTCAAGGGCGAGAGCACCGTGCTCCGACAAGAGCATGCCCGCAGGGTCGTTTTCGAAGCAGCACAAGCCCTGCTGGCCGAGGGGCAAATCGGCCCGCCACCGGCGCCAGACGATGTCCTCGCAGCGCTGACGGCAAGGCATCTGCTTGTGCGGGCGATCGGATCTGGCCAGACGAACTACAGCTTTCCTCACCAGGAATTCAGGGACTGGTATGCCTCGTTCGCCGTCGAACGGCACTTGTCGGCCGGGCCACTTGAGTCGCTACCAAACCATGTCGCGGACATCGTCGACACGCCGGCGTACGAAGGCGCGTTGCTGTTCGCGGCAGAGCGTCTTTCGCGCGGCGACGAAGTCAATGCCGCGGCCATATCACGGCTCGTCGTCGGCACACTTCCTATTGCCCCTATGCTCAGCGCGGCAATGCTCCGCCGTTCGGCTCCCGCAGTGTGGGACAGGGCTGCGAATGCTGTCGTTCCATTCGCGCGCCGTTGGCATCGGCCCGGCGAGATCGATCGCGGCTTCGCCTTCATGCTCGCTACCGGCCAGGCGGCGTTTTCCGATGTGGTCTGGAGCTTCGTGTCCAGTCCCGATCAGCAGACGAGGCTCAGCGCTCGGCGGGCGGCACCGCAGTTCTCGCTCATGCCTACCAGCTTCGGGGACAATCTGACGCAACGGATGCTGCCGCTGCCGATCGATGTCGCGAAAGACATCGTTCTCAGCTTGGTTTTGGAAGGTTCCGCGGCGGCACAGGAGGTGGCGGTCGCGATCGCGAAGAATATGCAGAGCGGAGCATTGCGCGCGGAGGTCGCGCAGAGCCTCGCATGGCGCAAATCGCATCGGCTGCTGATTGCGCTGCTCACCACATTCGACGACGGCGACTGGAATGCATTTGCGCCGGATGCCTGGCAGTTACCTTCGGAATTGCCCGACGAGCTCTGGGCCAAGCTGCTCCAGGGAAAGCGCCGGGCCGCCCAATCTGAACTTCATCCTGTTCGGCGGGTCGCTATGCTGCTGGAACTCGTGCGGCTTGGTGAACTCGCGATGCAACCTGTGCTGGACGAGATCGAAGCCGATGGCTTCGACCCGACAGAAGGGGGCGGCTTTAATGTTGTCGAGGCCGCGGCTCGCCTGCACCGACAAGGTTTAGCAGACGCGTTGAGGCGACGCTTGGCCGGAGGATTGACGGTGGGGCAGTGGGCTGGGTCGCTGATCGCCGGACCGGCGTCTGAAGCCGAAGGCCAAGCGCTTCTTGAACGGCTATCCGAGGGCGCCTGGCTTTCAGAACCAGAACGGCGCGTGGCGGCAGGTCTGTTGGCCGACGACCAGATCGCTTTGTTGTTCCGGCGCTTCTTGGCGATCCGTTCATCCAACACTTCGCGGGATGACGCGTGGCGCGCCCGGGTCAACAGGCTCGAGGATGCAGTCAGTGCAGTGCCGGCTGCGGCAGCAGCACGCGTCGTGGCCCAGCATGCATCGCTGCCGTGGGATCAGGCGGCTTGGCTGGTGCGCCCTCTGATGAGAATTTTCTCAGCCCGGGACGGCGGCCAGGTTGAAGGCGGCTCGGTCGTTCAGATCAACGAGGATGATTGTTTGGCCGTCCTCGCCATTGCCGAGCAATGGGCCACATCGTTTTTCACGCGCGACCAAGGTCGGCATGACCATGGCGCCCATCTGGCTGAGCTTGTTGGCGCGCTACGACAAGCGCAGGGCGTTGATCTCATTCTACGCCTGCTGCGCGACGATCTGACCCGTTGGCATCGCAGACGTGCCCAGCCACGCGTCCCGGGCCAGCCTTTTCAATGGTGGAATCCGCCGCTTGGAAACTATCGCGCCGCGCTGTGTGGCATCGGAGGACAGGCCGCGGCGTCAGCCGCATTGGATCTGCTGAATGATCCCGATTTCTGCGTCGATGCCGCAGAGGTGCTCTGCGCATGTGGGCGCGAAGTGTGGCCGGCAGGGTTGGGAGCCGGCTGGATAGACTTCCCCGCGGCAGCCGAGCGGCAGCTTGCCCCCGAGCCATTCTCAGAGCAGCCCCACCCTTACGCAGCAGCGATCTTGCAACGTATTGACGAGATCGATGCTGAAGGAGGGGAAGAAAACACAATTGCATTGGCGATCAACCTTGCAACAGCAGCCGCAGGGCTGCCGTGCGGATCACGGGTGCCGGACGTGATTGGGGTGTTGGCCACCCCGCATGCGGCGGGCAGCAGCAGCTACGCCCGGTTGAGAGGACTCGCTTCGCTGACCGCGCAGGGGCACTTGGTGCCAGCATCCATCCTTGAACCATTGTGCGGCGAGGCGCTCAGGAACTGGCAGCAGCAAGATTGGGGCGACAGCGACCAGCGCTTTGCCGCAGTTGACCAATGGCTCTCGCTCCTCGCATTTTCCGGAACGCCGACGCAAGTGCTGCCGCTGCTGTCTGAACTGACCGGCCGCGTGCATTGGTGGATGCTGCGCCAAACGGTTTCGGCGCTAGGGTGCAACCCACGGAATTCGGCCGCGGAAGCCCTGGTCGCGCTGGGTGAATTGTTGCCCGACATGGCAGCGCAAGACGATGACTGGCTCAGAGCGATCAGCAAGCATTGGCGCCACATCGCGGCTGCGACAGCCCTGATCCGTGCAGTGTCAGCGCCAAATGCGAGGGCACACTCATGGCTATGGCGAGCAAAGCACGATCCCTTGGCCTCAGGCGTCGCCAACGCGGTTGCTACGCATGATTCGCTGAGACAAGAGCTCGTGGCGATGGCGCAGGCTGGCAATACCAAAGCGTCGACTGTCCTGTGCGCAGCAGCGGCGATCAATCGGGATGATGAATGCTTGTGGGGCAGTGTGCTCGAAGCTCTCCCCTCCGGGAACATGTTTGAGCCCGGTCATCACCTCTACGAATTGGTAGAAGCTCTCTGCACCGATCGGCGGCCCGTATCCTGGTCCGAGAATGCCTATACCATCGTGCCGCGGCCGGCAGCGGCTTTGCGACAGCGCCTATTCGCGAAGGCATGTGATGCGGGTGATCCTGGCCGATTGGCTGCTGCGCGCCTGTTGGCATACAGCGACAGTCTTCGCGACGAGCACGGCCATCCCGACTTTGGTGAAAGGCGGCATCCCGAACTCTCGCGGGGCACGCCTTGGCCATTCGAAGCCACGCATGCCTATGCCCCCAAAAGCCCGCCGACCGACATGAGCTGATCGCGTGCGAACGGGATACAACGCCAAAAGTGACGCTCACTGATGACGACCAGCGATAGCGGGATCACATCGGTTCTAGATGCGTTCCTGAGGAAACTGCAGCCGACGGGGCGACAAGGCTTTGAAGGCCTCATCGCCGCGTTGCTCTCGGCCCAAACAGGCCAGCAATTCCGCCTTTTGCGATCGGGCGTGCAACGCGGGCGCGATGCCGAGAGCGAACCACAGAGCGGGAACCTTATCGCGGCCGAGGCCAAGCGATACTTCAGCGGCCCGTTGGACCGTCGGGAGCTGCTCGGCGAGTTGGCGGAATTGTCGCAGTTGTCGCCACGGCCCGAGCTGTGGGTGGTCGCCGCAACCAATGCCGTTGACCCGGAGACTTGGCGCAACATCGTCCATTTGGGTGCGCAATTCGGTATAGACTGCTTCTGTCTCGATCGTGGTGGCAGCATACCGAGGCTGTCGCTGCTCATGGCTATGCTGCCGGAGACCGTCGTGGCGTTCGCGGCCCAGCATGCTCACGCCATCGATCCTGGAGCGCTGAGGAGCGAACTGTCCCAGATGTTGGGGCAGCCGAGCTTTGCGACTGAGCGTGAGGCACTCAGCAGCGCACTGAACGGGACGCTGCTTGGTTTGCAAGATTCCGCAGCGCGCGCGGCGAAGCTGCTGCTCGCCACGGTTCAGACAGAAGCGGACGCGAGGAACCGCTTCGGCCAGAACGTCGCTGTGCGGGCCGACCAAAGCCGGCTCGTGAAGCGCAGCGCAGTATCCGCGGCGCTCTCGGCATGGCTCGACAGTGGCGCTCCTGGCGGGAGGCATCTGGTGGCGCTCGGCGAGGAGGGAACGGGCAAGAGTTGGGCGGTGTTCGATTGGCTCACAGACATCGCGGCCCAGCCTTCCGGTTGGCTCGTGCTGCCCATGTGCGCGTCGGCCGAAGCCATTGGTACGTGTGAGACATGCGAAGATGTACTGCCCCGGCTGCTTGCGCGATGGGTGGGCTGCGGAACCGAAGAGCAATGGCGTGCCAGGCTGCAGCGCTGGCTAATCGCACCGCCGGATGGGCCGCTACGGATACTTCTCGTTGTCGACGGCGTCAATGAACGCACCGACATAGCGTGGCCGGCATTCTTCGCCCCGCTCGCCACCCACGCGTGGGCTGGTCGCGTCGCAGTAATCGTCGTGGATAGGCCGCTGCATTGGGACGAGCATTGCCGCTCTCGGCTTGGTGGTGCCTTCGATCGCATCGAGATCGGCGACTACAACGACAACGAGTTGGCCGCGGCTCTGTCACACGCCGGCATCGCGCTGGAGGCTGTGTCAGCTGAATTGAGCCCACTCATTCGATTGCCACGCTACTGCGGGCTGGTGAGCAAACACTTTCAGGGGATGGTATCCAGCGGCGACTGCACACGCGCCCGAGTAATCTATCTCGATTTGCGCGACCGCGCAGCGGCGAAAGATCGTTACCCGCTCCCAGACCAGGAGTTGCAAGATATGATCATTGCCGCAGCCCAGCGGCACATCAGCTGTGCCGCCGGCCTGTCGAAGCGGGAATTGGCCGATCTGGCTCCGTCCTCTGACAGGCAAGACAGTGTGGTCAACGAGCTCCTCAGCGGCGGTGTGTTCGTACAAGTCGAAGG
>JAAFHD010000150.1:1520-8347 GCA_013298245.1 Alphaproteobacteria bacterium | reverse complement strand
GAAGACCCCATTGCTCCGCGTTCGGCGCGCCGAAGATGCGCACGGCCATCGCGCCCACACTGCCCGCGACCTGCCGGCAATAGAGATGCAGCGCGTCTTCATCCGCCAGGCGTAGATGGTCGGTGCTGTCGGTCTCCATGCCGGCGATCATCGCCTCGCATTCCGCGCGCGGGATGCCGAAGCCCTCGCAGGCCACTGCCAATTCGCGCGACAGCACGCAATCCGGGTGGTCCAGCTTGCGACGCCAATCGACCAGGAAGCGGCGCTTTTCCGCCTCGGGCATGGCGCCATCGGCGATATCATCCACCGCGCGACAGAAGGCATAAACGGCCCAGAGCGCGCGGCGGCGCTCGCCCCGCAGCGCCTTCATGCCGCGCGCGAAGGACGATCCCGCACGCGCAACACGCCGCGCGACAATCGGCGCGTCATGTGGCCCCAGCAATGGCGCGGCCAGTGCGGCGGCTGCGAAATCGCCCTTGCCCAAAGCGACGCGCCCCAGCACCGGATCCGCCGCGCGCAGCTTCGCCAACAACCGCCGCGCAAGCCCGATGGTCATCGCCGATTGCAACGCCAGGCGCCACGATTTCACCAGCCGCGGCAGGTGCTGCGCGCGGTCCAGCTCTTCCTCCACACGGTCCAGCGCGGCATCCAGAATCGCACGGCGCGCGGCATTGTCCGGGCGGAAGAACGCAGCCTCGCCACCCGCCAAATCCATCCAGCTTTGCGGCATGTAGACGCGGTCCAGCTTGTCCCGATCCGGCACCAAATCCTGCAGATGGTTCAGCACTTGCAACGCCGTGCACAGCCCGTCCGAGGCCGCCATCGCCTCCGCCGAATCACTGCCATGCAGCCGCAGCAGCATGCGCCCCACCGGGTTCGCACTGCGGGCGCAGTAATGCTCCAGCGCCGCCCAATCCGCGTAGCGCGACTGCACCGAATCCTGCCGGAACGCCGCCAGCATCAGCGCCGCTTCTTCGGTGCCCACCGCCTCGCGATGCATGCGCGCCGCTTCCGGAAAATCGGTCGAACGATCCGCCAGCGCGGCACCCATCATATCCAACCGCCGCAGCTTTTCGTCTGACGCCAGCTCCGCGCTATCCGCGATATCATCGGCCATCCGCACGAAGCGGTAGAACGCCATCACCTTCGCGCGCAGCGGCTTCGCCAGGATCAAGCTGGCGGTCGGGAAATTCTCGGTGTCGTGGTCGCGATTGGGCGCGCCCGGGGCTGCGAGTGAACTCTGGTTCATGCCCCTGTTGTGGACGGATATGCGCGGCCTTTCCAGCCCGCCTTCAAACCAAGCGCCACACGGATCAGCGCGGTCCACTGAATCGCCAGCGCAACCAGCACCGTCAGCGGGTGCAAAGGCACGGTCCACCAGGGTTCGCGCGTGCGGATGGTGACGGCCGCGCGCATGGCAAAAGTCAGCAGGATGGTGATGGCGGCCTCGGGGTCGGGCAGCAGGAACCAGGGCCAGATATGCGCGCCGGCCAGCAGCACGGTCCAGATCGGCAGGCCGACGGGGGTGGCCATGCCCTCATGCGCGTTCTTGATGAAGCCCGCCCAGGATTGGCGAAAACCGACATACATGCGGCAGGTGGCCAGCGGCATGCCATCGACGATTTCGGTGTCGTGCCCGCGGGTGCGGAACAACCGCGCCAGCGCGACGCCATCATGCAGCACGCCCTTGATGGAAGCATGGCCGCCGATCGCGTCATAGGCGTGGCGTTCCACCATCACCAGCTGGCCGCAAGCGGCGGCCAGGCTGGGTTTGCGCTGGATGGCGCGGCCGCCGAACGGCAAGTAGCACAGCAGCAGGAAGTTGATGAACGGCACCGTCAGCGCCTCGCCCAGCGTGCCGATCACCTGGCGCGGCACGCCGGAAATCATCGCGATGTTTTTCGCCGCCGCATGCGCGGCCATGGCGCCGGCGGCATGTGGCGCCAGGCGCACATCGGCGTCGATGAACAACAGGTGCGTGCCGCGCGCGGCATCGGCCAGGCGCGCGCAGGCATGCACCTTGCCGGTCCAGCCAGGCGGCAGCGCGGGCGCCGCGAGCAACCGCACGCGCGCATCCCGCGCCGCGTAGGATTGCACGATCGCGGCCGTGTGGTCCGTGCTGCCATCATCCATCACCAGCACTTCCACATCCGCGCCGGTCGAGGCCAGCGCGGCGTCCAGGCACGCGCCGATATTCGCCGCCTCATTGCGCGCCGGGATCAGGATGGAGACCAGCGTGCCGGCCGGCGGGGCTTTGCGCAGCCGCGGCAGGTTGAGCAGGTTGATGATGCCGAAGATCACCGGCAGCAGCGCCAGGGCCAGCGCGATATGGGCGAATTCCATTCTCTATCCCGTCCGTCCTGCGCGCGGGTCATGCTGCGGAACATGCGGTTCGCCGCGCGCGATGGCACGCATGTATTGCCACGCGCCGTAAATTCCACCCATGCCCGCGCCGCCCGAGACAATGATTTTGAACCGCTCCGGGTCGCGCGTGATGGCATCCGCGGCCAGCCGGTCCATCACCGCGGTCTGGGCCTCGCGCAGGGCGGCGTGGCGCATGTCGCGGTCCATGGCGGCGAGTGTCGCGCCTTCGATCGGCGCGCCAAAAGCGGCCAGCGCTTCGCCGCGCTTTTCGGTCCATTGCGCGTATTCGAAAGCGAGCGGCACGAACACCGCATGCGGCGCAATCTCCGCCAGGCGCACCGTGCCGGCGGCGATCGGCACCGGCCTTTCGCGCACATCGGCGAAGCGGCCGGGCGCGTTCATCCAGAGCATGTTCGCATCGCCCTGCAACACCATGCGCGCCACTTGCAGGAACGCTACCGCGCCGCGCGGCGAATTCTGCTCCACCGCGAAAACGCCAAGCCGCTTCATGAAGGCGTATTTGCGCAGCGCGACCGCATCCATCGGCAGGAAGGCCGGGCGGCCGGGATGGAAATGCCGCAGCAGCAGCATGAACAGCACCGCATCCCACCAGCCCGGATGCGTCGCATAGACCACGATGGCGCGGCCCTCCGGCGCCGTCTGCATGCCCCAATGCGGCACGCGCAGCGCAGTGAAGGATTTCCCGAAGCTGCGCGTGAAGGCCACGTTGAAAAAACGCATGGCCCGTTCGGACCACAGCGGCACCGGGTTTTCGACGGTGCCGGTCATGCCGCTACTCCGCGGCGTGGGCGATGACCGGCGTGTCGCGCCCGCCGGCCGCGCGCGCGAAATCGGTCATGCCGCGCCCGCCCAGATCCTGGTCCAGCGCGTCGGCCGCGATCCAGCCGGACATCATCACCATCGGCATGCCGGGGCCGGGATGCGCGGCACCGCCGCACAAATACAACCCGCGCACCTGGCGCGAACGATTGCCGGGCTTGAAGGCGCCGGTGAATTTGCCATGGCTCGCCAGCCCATAGATCGCGCCGTTCAGCACCTTGTAGCGGTCATGGATATCCTGCGGCGTCAGGTGGCGCTCCACCACGATGCGCTCCTCGATATCCTCAAGGCCGGCGGTGCGTTTCAGCTTGGCGATGATGGTGTCGCGATAGGGCTTCAGCATCTTCGACCAGTCATGGTGCGGGCGCAGATAGGGCGTGTGGACCAGCACATACAGCGCCTCACCGCCCTCGGGCGCAACGGTCGGGTCAGTGCCCGAGGGCGCGGCCAGATAGGCGGTCGGGTCGGGCGCCGGTTCGCCGCGCTTGTAGATCGCGTCGAACTCCTCTTCGGGGTCGCGCGAGAACACGAAATCATGGTGCGCCAGGTGCTCGTAGCGCTTCTTCAAACCGAGGTAGAGCACCACGCCCGAACAGGCCGGCTCGAACCCCTTATTGGCGTATTGATCGCCGGTCGAACCGCCCACCAATTCCTTGTAGGTGCGGATCGCATCCATGTTGGAAATCACCGCGTCACACGCGATGCGCTCACCGCTCGCCAGCACCACGCCGCGCACCGCGTTGTTCTCGACATCGAAGCCCGCGACTTCCGAATTGGTGCGCAGCTCCGCGCCCATATCGCCGGCCAGTTTCGCAAGGCCCTCCGCCACCGCGCGCGTGCCGCCGACGGGGTACCACACGCCCTCGCTAGCCTGCATATCGCCGATGCTGCACAGCACCGCCGGCGCGGCATAAGGATTGCTGCCGACATACTGCATGTAGTGGTCCAGCATCTGCGCCATATTCGCATCCGGCACATGCTTGCGGATGACGCCCGCGGCCGACTGCCCCATGCGCAGCGCCATCACATCCTGCAGCACATTGGGCTTGAAGCTGTCGCCCATGTTCAGCGTGTCGGCGATGCCCTCCACCGACTTCCAGAAGAAGAATTTTTCCGACACGTCATGTAGGTGCTTGGCCACGCGCTGGAAGCGCCGATAGCCATCGCCGATGCCGGGTTGGCCGGTCACGCGCTGCATCTCGGCGACCATCGCATCGACATCGCCGATCAGGTCGGCGCGCTTGCCGTCTTCGAAGAAGCAGCGCCATTGCGGCTCCAGCTTGATGAGCGGCATTTCCTCGTGAAGGTTCTTGCCGGCTTCGGCAAAAATCCGCCGCAGCACGCGCGGCACTGTCAGGATGGTCGGCCCCATGTCGAAGCGGAAATTGCCGCGCCCATCGGGCGACGCGACATTGAGAACCGCCGCCTTCCCGCCCAGCCACGGGTTCTTGTCCAGCACCGTCACCCGATGCCCGCGCGCACGCGCCACCGCCGCGGCCGCCAAGCCGCCCAGCCCGGAACCGATCACCACCACATGCGAAGCCATGTGCGTTATCCTCTCAACCGATGTTGTGCGGGTTGTCCTGGGGAGGACGCTGTCCTCCCCAGACCCCACCTGCCAAGGGCCGAGAGGCCCTTGGAACCCATGAGTCTTTCGCCGGATTGGGGAGGGGGCATGTCGCACGTTTGATGACGGGTGCGCCTTCGATGCCCCCTCCCCAATCCGGCGAATAACCCACACCGGGTCCAGGGGTCGTTGACCCCTGGCGGGTGGGGGTCTGGGGGAGGGCAGCGCCCTTCCCCAGCTCCACCAGCGCCAACATCATTGCGCGGCGACCGCGTAGTGCTGCGGCATGGCCGGAACACCCAGGTCGTCCATCACCAGGCGCGTCGTGATTCGCGCGCCTTCGTAAATCACTGGCAATCCGCTGCCAGGATGCGTGCCGCCGCCGACCAAGTATAGCCCGTCCGTGTCCTGGAAGCGGTTGCCCGGGCGCCAATGCAGCATCTGCCGGATCTTGTGCGACAGGTTGAATGTCGCGCCATAGCCGACGGCGTAATTGTCCATCCAATCCTGCGGCGTGACGACGCGTTCGTAGCGAATGCGTTCGCGCAGATTGGGCACGCCGAGTGACTCGATGCGTTGCAGCGCCACCTCGCGGAACGGCGCCAATTCCTTCTGCCAATCCGCGCCGAAGCGCAGGTTCGGCACCGGCACCAGCAGGTACAGCGCGGTGTGGCCTGGCGGCGCCATGGTCGGGTCGGTGGCGGATGGGTTGTGCAGGTAAAGGCTGGGCACGGACGGGATCACGCCCGCTTCGATCTGGTGGATATTCTCCACATATTCCTTCGAGAGCAGCACATTGTGGTGCGCGATCTCGGGGCATTCCCCTTCGATGCCGAGGTAGAGCATGAAGGTCGAACAGGAATAGGCCGCCTTGTCGATCTTGTCGTCGGACCATTTGCGGCGAAGGTGGTCGGGCACCAGCTGCGGCATGGCGTGCGCGAAATCCGCGTTCATCACCACCGCGTCGGCCGCGATATGCTGGCCACCGCTTTCCACGCCGATGGCGCGGCGGCCTGCAAAGGCGATGCGATCGATCGGTGCATTCAGCCGGATTTCCGCGCCCAGCCGTTCGGCCATGCGCGCCATCGCGGTGGACACGCCGCCCAGCCCGCCCTTCACGTGGAACACGCCGTGTTCGTATTCCAGATAGCTCAGGATGGTGAACAGTGACGGGCAGCGGAACGGGCTCATGCCCAGATATTTCGTCTGGAAACTGAAGGCCAGGCGGATGCGCTGGTCACTGAAATAACGGCGCAGATCCTGGTCCACCGTCAGGTGCGGCCGCATCCGCAACAGGCCCTTCAGCATGGGCAAGGTGAACAGGTCTGTGGGCGAGAGAATCGGGTTTTCCAGGATCGGCCGGAAGGCTTCCAGCTTGACCTTGTTGTCCGCCATGAAGCGGCGGAATCCGGGCACATCTTGCGGCGCCATGGCGCGGATGGCGTCTTCCATCTGCGCGTGGTCGGGCACCGCGTCCAGCACCGCTTTCGACCCGCCATCGCCTTCGAAAATCAGGCGGTATTGCGGGTCGAGCTTGATCATCTCGATCTCGTCTTCCAACCGCGCGCCGCAGGCGGCGAAGATTTCGCCCAGGATGCGCGGGTAGAGGAAGAAGGTGGGGCCGAGGTCGAAGCGATAGCCCTCGGGCGTGGCCATGGTGCGGGTGCGGCCGCCGACCACGGGGTCCTTTTCGAACACCGTCACCTTCAGGCCGCGCGCGGCCAGGATCATGGCGGCGGCAAGCCCACCAGGCCCCGCGCCGATCACGGCAACGTGCTGTCGAGGGCGGTTCACATAAGGCGCGGCAAGCGGGGCATTCATAACGGTGATCGGTCTCCCTTGCCGCTAGGTGCGATGAACATGCTGATAGGCAAGGGGCGACCCCGTTTCGTTGCGATATCGTTAATAATACCGAAGGGCATGATTTTCAAGCTGACATCAACGCGAGAAGCGCGTCGGCTTCCTTGACCTGGCTCAAGGAAGCGGCGGCGCGTGGCAATAAACGGTGCAGATAGAAGCGCGCGAGCGGTGCGTAGCGCGCATCCAGCGCGGCGGC
>JAAFHD010000150.1:0-1510 GCA_013298245.1 Alphaproteobacteria bacterium | reverse complement strand
ATTTGTGCAGCATGCGTTTTTTGTCGTCGCCCAGCCCAAAGCCCACTTTGGTGAACGCGGGGTGGGCCATCCAGCGCGGCGGCGCGGGCCAGCATCCAGCCGCCCAGCACCCAGCCGGCGGCGTCCTGGAAGGGGGTGGCGGCGGCGGCGCATTCTTCAGGGGCGGCGGTCAACAGGAAATGCGCGGCGTCGCGCAGGCCGGCGGCGGCCTGGTGCAGCAGGGGGTGGGCGGCCTGCACTTCGTCCAGCAGCGCCAGCATGGCGGCACCTGAATCGGCGCGCAGTTTGCGATGCACCAGGTCCAGCGCCTGGATGCCGTTGGTGCCCTCGTAGATCGGCGCGATGCGCGCGTCGCGCAGCACTTGCGCGGCACCCGCATCCTCCACGAAACCCATGCCGCCATGCACCTGCACGCCAAGCGATGCGACCTCCACACCACGATCGGTGGACCAGGCCTTCACGATCGGCGTCAGCAGCGCGAGGCGCGTGGCATCGCCGGACGCGGCTTCCAGTGCCAGCAACCGCATGGCCAAGGTGATGGCACGCATCTCCGCCAACATGCGCGCAACATCGGCGTGTTGCGCGATGGGGCGGCCGCCTTGTTCGCGCATGGTGGCGTAGGCTTCGGCCAATTGCAGTGCACGCGCGCCGGCGCCCACACCCTGCACACCGACCGACACACGCGCGTTGTTCATCATCGCGAACATCGCCGGCAGGCCGCGATGCATCTCGCCGATCAGCTCGGCCTCAGCACCTTCGAACAGCATGACGCAGGTGGGGCTGGCATGGATGCCCATCTTGCGTTCCAGGCTGGCGGCACGCAGCGCGTTCATCGTGCCATCGGGCTTCACGCGCGGGGCTGCGAACAGCGAAATGCCGCGCGTGCCCGGCGGCGCATCCGGCAGGCGCGCCAGCACCAAATGGATGTTGTTCTCCGTCAGATCATGGTCGCCATAGGTGATGTAGATTTTCTGGCCATGGATCGCGTAGCGGCCATCGCCCAACGGCTCCGCGCGCGTGCGGATGGTGGAGAGATCACTGCCCGATTGCGGTTCCGTCAGGCACATGGTGCCGGTCCATTCGCCGCTGATCATCTGCGGCAGCCAGCGGGATTTCTGGTCTTCGTTGGCGTGGGTTTCCAGCGCCTCGATGGCGCCGGCGGTCAGCACCGGGCACAGCATGAAAGCCATGTCGGCGGCGGTGAACATCTCCATCACGCCGCACCACAGCGCGAAGGGCAGGCCCTGGCCGCCATGCGCTTCCGGCGCCGGCAGTGACTGCCAGCCACCCTCGATCCAGGCGCGATACTGCGCGGCATAGGGCGTGCGCACGCGGCCGTTTTCCAGGCGCGAGCCTTCGCGGTCCGCGGTCTGCGCATGCGGTGCTAAAATCTCTGCCGCGAAGCGCTCGGCCTCATCGATGATCTGCGTGATGCTGTCGGCATCCAGTCCCGGTTGCGGCAACAGGCGCGTCAGCGCGAAGGCGATGTCTTCAGCTTGTGTGGTGGTCA
>JAAFHD010000015.1:11920-19370 GCA_013298245.1 Alphaproteobacteria bacterium | reverse complement strand
TCCGCCGGCGTATTGGACGGGCCGACAACGCCATACCAGGCGGTGGCGACGAAATCGGGAAAACCCTGTTCGATCATGTTCGGCACATCGGGAATGACCGGGATGCGGCCGGTGCCGGTCACCGCGAGCGCCGTGACGCGGCCTTCGCGGATCGGCGTGGCACCTGCGCCAGTCAGCACCGCCACTTCCAAACGCCCGCCAAGCAGATCGCGCAGGCTGGCGGCACCGCCGCGATAGGGGATGTGCGTGAGCTCGATATTCGCGCGCGCTTGCAGCAGTTCCATCGTCAAATGCTGCGTCGTGCCGATGCCCGCACTGCCGTAGTTGATGGCGCCCGGCGTGCGCCGCGCGGCCGCCACCAGGTCCTGGATGCCGCGCCACGGCAGGTCGGGCCGCACGCCGATGATGTTGGGCGAATGGGCTGAAAACGCGATGGGCAGCAGGTCGCGCAGAGGATCGAAAGGTAGGGTGCGGAACAGCAGATGGTGATAGGTGATCGGGCCGGTCGAGACGTATAGAAACGTGTGGTTGTCATTCGCGCGCACCATCGCCTCGGCGCCGATATTGCCCGATGCGCCGGTGCGGTTTTCCACCACGACGGACTGGCCAAGCAGCGGCCCAAGCAGCGCCGCCAATGCGCGCGCCGATTGGTCGGCGCCACCGCCGGGTTCGAAGGTGGCTATCAGCCGGATGCTGCGGTTCGGCCATTCCGGCTGCGCCAGCGCGGGAGCGGCGAGCGGCAGCAGCAGAGCAGTGCGACGGTGGATCATGCGATGACCCCCGGCACAAGGCTGAGCGCCGCGGGGCGTGCGGCATCCATCAGACGCGCCAGCATGGCGGCGGCGATGGGCGCGCCGAGGCAGTCATCCGCCTTGGCGCAGAGTTCGGCATCCGACAATGGCGCGTCCTCGCCGCCGCGCAGCACGTCCTGACGCGCGGTCAGCATGCGGCCATCGGTACAGGTCACCGCGATTTCGGCGAAGCGCGGCAGCAGCGCGCCGGGTGATTCCTCAGCGCTGACCTGCGGGAAGAAGGCCTGAATCGCAGCGCGATTCACTGCAGCATCGGTGAAGCTGGATAGCCGCACAAAACCATCATGCAGCGCGGCCGCGACCGCGTATTGCATGGAGAATTTCGCATCCAGCCCCGCGCGCGGGCGAGGATGAATCAAGGGCGCCAGTGCCTGTGCCGACACACGCACATGCACCGCGCGCACCGCATCCAACGTCAGCCCATGCGCGGCGCGCAGCGCCAACAGCGCGTCCAGCGTGCGATGCGTCGCGTAGCACATCGGGTACTTCTTCACTTCCAAGGCGAGCGGCGCGTCGAATTCCGGCAACACCAAAGCGCCGGTGCCATACAGTGTCGAAAATCCCATCGGCGCTTCCAGCGCATCCGGCGCGCCATCGAAGCCCAGCTGCGCCAGGCGCGCGCTGCGCAGGCCTACTAGATTCGCCTGGCCTGCCTGGAAGGCCTTCCCCATGGTGCCGAAGGACAGCCGCGTGCCCGCCGCCTGCGCGACCGCGAGGCCGATGGCATGCTCGGTCTCGCGCTGCGGCAAACGCAGCAATGTGCAGCAGGCGAGCGTTGCGCCGATCGCGCCGATGGTTGCGGTGCTGTGCCAGCCGCGCGCGTAGTGCTCCACCACCATCGCGCGCGACAGCGCCAGGATGGCGGCCAGGCCCGTCGTGTAGGCGGCGGCGCAATCGGCCAGCGCCAGGTCTTCGGTCTCGGCTATCGCCATGATGGCCGGTAGCATCCCGATGCTGGGGTGTCCGCGCATGGCCGATGCCACATCGTCATAGTCCAACACATGGCCGATGACGCCGTTGATCCAGGCGGCATCTTCCTCATGCGCGGTGGTGGCATCCGCGTGCCACAGCGATGCGGCGCCGCGCCCGCGCGAATGGCGGAGTGCCAGCCGCGCCGCGGGTTCGTCGCGCGCGGCCATCGCGCAGGCCCAGGTGTCGAGCAGCGCCCGAGCAAACAGGCGCTGGTCACCGGCCAGGCGAAGTGCGGCGATGCGTTTGGTCGCGGTCATTGCAGCGCCTCCGGTGATGCGGTGATGCCCAGTTCAGCACAGATTTCGGCCGTGTGCTCGCCCAACAATGGCGCCGCGCTCCGCGGGTGGCGCGGCAGGCCATCCATGGTGAAGGGCAGCGCGTTGTAGTGGGTTACGCCCATCTCCGCATGCGGCAGCGGCGCGAAATGGGCGCGATGGCGCAGCTGCGGATCGGACAGCACATCGGCGCTGGTCTGCACGACGCCGGCGGGCACGCCTGCGGCTTGCAACGCCCGCATCAGGGTGTGCGGGTCGTGCGTGCGGGTGGCATCCGGCAGCGCATCCAGCGCCGCAATACCGAGCACACGCGCGCAGGCCTGCGCATCCTGTGCATCGCGCAGACTGATGGCGATCCAGCGGTCATCGCCGGCGCAGGGAAACACGCCCTGCAACCGCATGTGCGGGTGTGTGTTGCCATTCGGCCCCGGGTCTTCCGCTTGCAGCTGTGCCTGCATGATGATGGGTGCCAGCATCGCGATCGTCGGTTCAGTCTGCGCCACATCGATGAACTGCCCCTGCCCCGTCGCGCGCCGATGCCGCAGCGCGGCCAGTACGGCGAAGACGGCGTGCGTCGGGTTCGGGATGTGGTCGGGGTAGTTGGTGCCGGTGCCGGCGGGCTCGCGGCCCGGCAGTGCGGTCAAGTGCTGAAAGCCGGTGAGTGCGGAAATCGTCAGGCCATAGCCGCGCGATTCATGCTCGGGGCCGGTGGCGCCCTGCATGGACATGGCCAGGTAGATGGCGCCGGGATTCATCGCGCGCACTGTCTCGAAACCCAGGCCAAGGCGCTCCATCACGCCTGGCGAGAAGTTGTTCGCGACGATGTCCGCGCGCGCGACCAGTTCGCGCGCCACGCGCAGCCCGTCGGCGTGTTTCAGGTCCAGCGTGATGCTGCGCTTGCCGCAATTGCGGTCGGCGAAATAGCCGCTGCGATTCACGCCGCGCACGCGGTCCTTGAACGGCTTGGCGTCACGCAGCGTATCCAGCCGCGTGGCACTTTCGATCTTGATGACATCCGCGCCCAGATCAGCCAGCAGGCGCGTCGCATACGCACCGGCCCCGATCCAGGTGAAATCCGCGACGCGCAGGCCGGTGAGCGGCGGTCCAGCGGGCGCTGCGCGCGGTGCGGGCGGCGTGCGGATGTCACGCAGCACCGCATCGCGGTGTTCATCCAACCCCGGCGCCGGCCCCAGCGCGCGCCATGGCGTGGCCGACAGCCGGTATGGTGCGCCAGGCACGCGCAGCCCGTCTTGCTCCACGAAATATCCGCGTGCGTTCAATTGCTCGCTGCCCAGGATGTCGCGCGCGGTGGCGACGGGTGCGAGCGGGATGCGACGGCGTTTCGCCTCCGCGTTCAGCTCCGCCTTGCTGTGCGCGGCGGCGATGGGTTCCCACATCGCGGCGAAGATGCGCTTGGCTTCGGCGGTGTTCAGCCAGGCGGCGTCGTCCCATTTGGCGTCGCGCAGCGCGGCCGCGCCGGGCGCGCCGGCATCGTCCAGCCATTGCACCGTCGCACCCCAGAACCGGTTGGACGCGATGCCGCCAGCCATCAGATACACATGCCCATCGCGGCACGCGAAAACGCCGGTGCCGGCCTGGCGCTGACCGCCAGCGTTGCGGCCGCGCACCACGCCTTCCAGCTCCAGGAACTGGATCGCGTTTTCCTGACCCATGGCGACGCATTCCTGCATCGAGACATCGACCGTGGCGCCCGCACCGGTCGCCTCCGCGCGCAGCAGCGCGGCCATCGCGCCGACCGCGCCGAACAGGCTGGCGGCGCCGATCGCCTGTTCACCGCAGGCCGCAATGGGTGGCGCGCCGGGATAGCCCGCCAAGGTCAGCATGCCGCCCAAAGCCAGCGCGGTGATGTCCTCCGCCTGCCAGCCGGCATAGGGGCCATCCGCGCCGAACGGCGAAAGCTGCAACACGATCAGTGCCGGGTTCGTCAGACGCGGATCGAAGGGCAGCGGCGCGCCGGCAATGACCAGGTCAGCGCCTTCGGCCAAGCGGCGCGCGTCCTCGCTGCGCCAGTCCAGGGTTATGCCGCGTTTGCCCGCATTCAGCGCGGCATGCAGCAGTCCGCGTGCGCGCAATGGCCCGCCACCAGGCGGCTCGACCAGCACCACATCCGCGCCCAGCCCTGCGAACAAGCGCCCGGCATAGGCACCGAGCGGCGCCGCGAATTCGACCACGCGCAGGCCCGAAAGCGGCATGCGTTTCCACCCCATCCGTTGCTGTCAGACAAACGCAGACCGGACGCGGCAGCAAGGGGTCAGAAATCGCTGACGCGGCCCTTGCGTTCCCAATCATTGTAGCGCGTAGGCTCTGGGCCGGTGGGGCCGCCATCCTCCACGCCGGGCGTGGAATGCGGGCGCTGCGGGCGCTTCAGTGGCGTCAGCGGCGGTGCCGGGCGGGGGCGTTGACCGGCCGGCAGGTCTTGCGGTTTGTCGTCCATGGTCCCCATGTGCCATGCAGGCACGGCGCATCAAGGGGCAAGCCATGGCGGGTTACGCGCGCACCTTCATCTTGCTGGCGGGGCTGACCGCCCTGTTCGGTTTCTGCGGCTATCTGATCGCGGGTCAGGGTGGCGCGCTGATCGCGCTGGTGATCGCGGGCGGTATGAACCTGTTCGCGTGGTGGGGCAGTGCGGGGATGGTGCTGCGCATGCACAACGCGCAGCCTGTCGGGCCGCAGGATGCGCCACGGCTCTATGCGATGACGCAGCAATTGGCCCAGCGCGCGGGCATCCCGATGCCGCAGCTCTATGTGATCCATGAGGATCAGCCGAATGCCTTCGCCACCGGGCGCGGGCCTTCCAATGGCGTGGTCGCGGTCAATTCCGGGCTGATCGATCTGATGGATGAGCGCGAGGTGGCGGGCGTGATCGCGCATGAGATCGCGCACATCAAGCATCGCGATATTCTCGTGATGTCGATTGCCGCGACGCTGTCGGGCGCCATTGGCATGCTGGCGCAATTCGGTGGGCTGTTCGCGCGTGGGCGCGACAACCGCAATCCGCTGGGCTTCATCGGCGCGCTGGCGATCATGATTTTGGGGCCCATCGCGGCGATGCTGGTGCAGATGGCAATCAGCCGCGCGCGCGAATTCGAGGCTGATCGGGAGGGTGCCGAAATCTGCGGCGACCCCGCTTGGCTGGCGAGCGGCCTGCAGAAGCTGGAGGGCTACAAGCACAGCACGCTGAACGAAAACGCGGAGGCGCATCCAGCCACCGCGCATATGTTCATCATCAACCCGTTGCAGGGCTTTTCCGCGCGCAACCTGTTCGCGACGCACCCGCCGACCGAACAGCGCGTGGCGCGGCTGATGCAGATGCGGCCAACCGGCGGCGTGTATCTGGATGCGCCCGCGCAACCGCCCGGCGGCAGCCCCTGGGCGAAGCCGGCGCCGGTGTCGCCCTGGTCGCAGCCGGGCGCGCGGAACCCTTGGGCGTAGTTCGGCGTGGCAAAAGAAAAGACGCGCTTTGCCTGTCAGGCTTGCGGTGCAATCCATCCCAAATGGCAGGGCCGCTGCGACGCCTGTGGCGAATGGAACACGCTGACCGAAGAGGCGCCCTTGGCACGCGGGCCAGGCCCAGCGGCGAAGGCCGGCCCTGGGCGGCGCATCGAATTCGTGGACTTGTTGGGCACGAGCGCGCCGCCGGCGCGCAGCCGCACCGGTATCGCTGAATTCGACCGCGCGCTGGGGGGTGGTTTTGTCGCCGGCTCGGCGGTACTGGTGGGCGGTGACCCCGGAATCGGCAAGTCCACCATCCTGTTGCAGGCGGCTTCGCGCATCGCAGCCAATGGGCAGCGCGCCCTGTATATTTCTGGTGAGGAAGCGGTCGCGCAGGTGCGTATGCGCGCGCGGCGCCTGGGGCTGGAAAACGCGCCGCTTGCGCTGGCCAGCGCGACCGCGCTGCGCGACATCATCGCGACGCTGGAAGCTGAACGCGGCGCCGCCCTGGTGGTGATCGATTCCATCCAGACCATGTGGCTGGACGCACTGGATTCAGCACCCGGCACGGTGGCGCAGGTGCGCGCCTGCGCCGCCGAATTGATACGACTGGCGAAGGCCGCGGATTTCGCGCTCGTGCTGGTAGGCCATGTTACCAAGGAAGGGCAGTTGGCCGGCCCGCGCGTGCTGGAACACATGGTTGATGCGACGCTGTATTTCGAAGGTGATCGCGGCCACCAGTTCCGCATCCTGCGCGCGACCAAGAACCGCTTTGGCGCCACCGATGAGATTGGCGTCTTCGAGATGACCGAGGAAGGGTTGGTGGAAGTGCCCAACCCGTCGGCGCTGTTCTTGGCCGAGCGGCGCGGCAATATTTCCGGCAGTGCGGTGTTCGCCGGCATCGAAGGCACGCGGCCGGTGCTGGTGGAGGTGCAGGCGCTGCTCTCACCCACCAATGGTGGCAGTCCGCGGCGCCAGGTGGTGGGGTGGGATAGTGGGCGGCTATCGATGCTGCTGGCCGTGCTGGATGCGCGATGCGGCGTGAATATCGGGCAGAATGATGTGTACCTGAACATCGCTGGCGGACTGCGCATCAACGAACCGGCAGCCGATTTGGCGGTGGCGGCGGCGCTGGTCAGCGCGGCGCTGGACCAGCCCACCGATGCGGATCGTGTCTATTTCGGAGAGGTCGGATTGTCCGGCGAGGTGCGCCAGGTGGCGCAGCCGGACCAACGATTGCGCGAGGCCGCGAAGCTGGGCTTCGCAGCCGCTACCGCACCGCGCCGTGCCGGGCGCAGTGCGCGGGTGCCGGCACCGGATGGCATCGCGCTGGCCGAGATCGGGCATCTGTCCGACCTGGTGGCGCGATTCAAGCCGGCCAAGAAAACGGCTTGATCCGCGCGCGCGCCGGCGCGACGCTGGGTGTATGGAAATCCCTGTCCTCGACCTCGGCCCGCTGCGTGCGGGCAAACCCGGTGCGCTGGAGCGGCTCGGCGCCGAGCTGCGAACAGCCTTCACCGAAGTGGGCTTCTACTTCGTCCGCAACCACGGCATCGCGCAGCCGCTGCTGGACGCGACTTTCGCCGAAGCCGAACGCTTCCACGCGCAGTCGCTCGACGACAAACTCGCGCTGAAGATCAACGAGCACAATATCGGCTACATGCCGATGCGCGGTGCGACCACGCGCGTCAACGCGGTGGGCGCCGTCGCGTTGCCCAATGCGAACGAGGCGGTGTTCTTCAAGCGCGACCTGCCTGCCGACCACCCGGATGTTCGCACCGGCAAGCGCTTCCGCGGCGTGAACCAATGGCCCGCCTTGCCGGGTTTTCGCGACGCCATCCTGCGCGCCATGGGCGCTTTTGAATCCCTGGGCCTGTCGCTGCTACCGATTTATGCGCGCGCGCTGGACCGGCCCGCCGATTTCTTCGCGCCCTTCTT
>JAAFHD010000015.1:0-11910 GCA_013298245.1 Alphaproteobacteria bacterium | reverse complement strand
CTTCCGCGAGCCGATGTTCACGCTGCGTATGTCCCACTACCCGCCCACCGAACCGACCACGCCCGAGAATGAGTTCGGCATCGCACCGCACATGGACACGTCCTTCATGACGATCCTGGCGCAGAACCGCATTCCCGGCCTTTCGCTGATGCTGCCCGACGGCCGCTGGATCGACGCGCCAGCGCCCGAGGGCGCGCTGCTGATCAATGGCGGCATGCTGCTGCGGCGTTGGACGGGGCATCGGTGGCTCGCCACGCCGCACCGGGTGATCAACCGCTCGGGGCGGGAGCGTTACGCGATCCCGTTCTTCATGGATGCGACCTATGACGCCGTGATGGCGCCGCTGGCGGGCGATGAGGAACCGATCACCTATCCGGACTTCATGACCGGCTATCAGCGCGCGAATTTCCACCATGCCGCTGAATCGAAAGTACAGTTGCAGGGCGCCTGATCACCAGGGCCAGTTCGCCGGCCCTTCATGTGTGACAGCGCCGCCCGGCGCCTGGCCCACCAGCTTCGCGTATTTCGCCAACAACCCGGCGCGATGTTTCGGTGCGGGCGCCACCCAAGCGCCACGGCGTGCGGCCAGTTCGGCGTCGTCGACCATTACATCCATACGCGCGGCCTTGCAGTCGATCCGCACGCGGTCGCCATCGCGCAGCAGCGCCAGCGGCCCACCGATCGCGGCCTCGGGCGCCACATAGCCCACGCACATGCCGCGCGTAGCACCACTGAAACGGCCATCGGTCACCAGCGCGACTTGTTCGCCCATGCCTTGGCCGTAGATCAGCGCGGTGACGCCCAGCATCTCGCGCATGCCGGGCCCGCCAACCGGGCCTTCACCGCGAATCACCAGCACCTGGCCGGCCGCGTAGTCGCGCGCGCGGATGGCGGCGACGCAGTCATCCTCGCCCTCGAAGACGCGCGCCACGCCTTCGAACACCAGCGATTTCAGGCCCGCCACCTTGATGACGGCGCCATCGGGGCAGAGGTTGCCGCGCAGGATAGCAACCCCGCCATCGGGCGCGATGGGCGTGGCCGGCGCGCGCACCACTTCGCCATCGGGCGGCGCCGCATCGGCATAGGATTCGCGCATCGTTTTGCCGGTGATGCACAGCGCGTCGCCATGCATGTGCCCGGCCTCGATCAGCGCGCGGATGATGACCGCAGCGCCACCCGCTTCGTACACATCCTTCGCGGTGAAGCGCCCGCCCGGGCGCAGGTCGCCGATCAGCGGCGTGCGCGCGAAGACACGCGCGCAATCCTCCATGGTGAAGCGAATGCCGGCCTCGTTCGCGATGGCGGGCAGATGCAGCGCGGCGTTGGTCGAACCACCGGTCGCGGCAACGATGGCGGCGGCGTTTTCCAGCGCTTGCAGCGTCACGATATCGCGCGGGCGCGGCCCTCCCTCGCGCAGCATTTTTGTAAGCCGCAACGCAGCCCGCTGCGCTATCGCGGCGCGTGCCGAATACACGCCCGGCACCATCGATGAATTGGGCGGTGACAGGCCCAGCGCCTCGCCCACCATCGCCATTGTGTTGGCGGTGAATTGCCCGCCGCATGCGCCCACCGTCGGCAAGCAGGCATGCTCGATGGCGTGGGCGGTCGCCGCATCCATCGTCCCCGCCATCAGCCCGCCGACGGCTTCATAGCTGTCCAGGATGGTCAGGTCGCGGCCTTGGAAGCGCCCCGGCAAGGCGCTGCCGCCATACAGGAAAATCGCCGGCACATTGACGCGGAGCATGCCCATGATCACGCCGGGCAAGGTCTTGTCGCAGCCGCCGAAACCCAGCAGCGCGTCATAGGCCAGGCCCTGCATCGTGGCCTCGATCGTGTCCGCCACCAGCTCACGCGAGACGAGGGAAAACTTCATCCCCTCATGGTTCATCGAGATGCCGTCGGAGACAGTGGGTGCCGTGAATTCACGCGGCACGCCGCCGCCTTCCGCCACACCCAGCCGCGCCGCATCCACCTGGAAGGCGTGCGTCTGGTTGCACGGCGTCTGGTCGCCCTTGAAGGACACGATGCCGACCTTCGGCTTGGCCAGGTCTTCCTCCGACAACCCCATCGCGCGCCAGAAGGCGCGGTGCGAGGCGCGGTCCAAACCATCGACCGTGATGCGGGAGCGGTGCGGCATGGCCGAAGCTTCGCGCGCGCAAACCCGCTTGGAAAGAGCGCGCCGCGCGGCCATGCTGCTTCCATGATGCATCGACGCAGCCTGGCGGCGCTGGCCGCCCTTCCCCTCACCGCCCGCGCGCAATCCTTCCCGGACCGCCAGATGCGCATGGTGCTGGCCTATGGCGCCGGCGGCCCGTCCGACACAGTGGCGCGCCTGATCGCGCGGCACATGTCCGCTGAGCTGGGCCAGACGATGGTGGTGGACAATCGCCCCGGTGCCGGCGGGCAGCTCGCCACCGAACAGGTCACGCGCGCGGCGGGCGACGGGCACACGCTGCTGATGGTCGACAACGGCATGGTGATCTACGCGCCCGCCCTGTTCGCCCGCCTGCCGTTTGATCCTGATGCGGACCTGACGGGCATCGGCATGATCGCGCGCTTCCCGCTGATGCTGATCGTGCGCGCCGACAATCCGGTGCGCGACTTCGCCGGCTTCGTCGCCGCTGCGCGCACCCGCGCACCCACTTTCGGCAGCGGTGGTGTCGCCAGCCCGCATCATTTGGGCATGGAATTGCTGCGCCGCGCCGCGGGGTTCGAGGCGACGCATGTGCCGTACCGCAACTCGCCGGCCGCCATCCAGGACATGATGGCGGGCCAGGTGGATGCCATGCTGGCCGACAGCGCCACCGCCACGCTGGCCATGCGCAACAACCAGGCGCGTTGCCTGATGGTGATGGCGACCGAGCGCGTATCGCTCGCACCCGATGCGCCGACCACGCGCGAACTGGGCCTGCCCGATGCCCTGGCCGATGCCTGGATGGCGCTGTCCACGCATAGTGGCACGCCCGCGCCAGCGGTGGCGCGCTTGAACGCGGCGCTGGGGCGAGCGCTGGAGAACGAGGAGGTCCGCACCGTGCTGCGCAACATCAACGCGCAGCCCGCACCCGGCGATGCGGCCGCGTTCAACGCGGTGGTGCGCGCGGAAAGCGCGCGCTGGCGGCCGTTGATTCGCGAACTTGGCATCCGGTTGGAGGGCTGATCCGCATGTTGAATGTCGCATTGGGGGAAAAGCGCTACTCGATCCAGCGACCCTGGGGCCAACTGCTACAAGCCGGCCTGGTGTCGGATGTCGCGGTGCAGGCCAGCGGCGATGTGCTGGTGTTGCAAAGGCGCGACCCGGAGATCGAAGCGGCCGACAATGTGGCCACGATTCTGCGCCTCAATCCCGATGGCAGCTACAAGGATACATCCTTCGCCGATAACGTCTTCGACGCGCATAAGATGTCCGTCGGCGCTGACGGTCGGATTTATGTGACCGACCGCGACGCGCATCAGATCGTCGTCTATGATGCCGATCTGGTGGTCGTGGAGCATTTCGGTGGGCTCCATATGGCGGCCGAGCCGTTCAATAGCCCCAGCGATGCAGTCTGGTGCGCCGCGACCCAACGGGTCCTGATTGCGGATGGCTATGCCGCGGCGCTGGTGCATGAGGTGCGTGCCAAGTCCAATCCGCTGCCGCTCTTTGGCGAACCCGGGACCAAGGACGGCCAGTTCATCACCCCGCACGCCATCCGCACGCTGAAGGATGGGCGCATCGTGGTGGCCGATCGCGACAATTCGCGCGTGCAGATTTTCACAAAGCATGGCCATTCGCTGCACAGCATCACCGACGTCCACAAGCCGATGGCGCTGGCGATCCACAACGATGAGATCTACGTGACCGACCAGGTGCCGCGCCTGTCACGCTTCAGCGCCGATGGCCGTCTGCTGGGCCGTGCCCGCGCGGTGCTGAACGGCGCGCATGGCATGTGCTTCTGCGACAACGGGGACATCCTGTTGTCCGAGATGTCACCGCGACGGCTGACGCGACTGGTGCTGGCGCGGGCGTGAACCCAAGGCTGGCGATCGCACTGCCATTGCTACTGGGCGGCGGGGCATGGCTTGGCCAGGCCTATGGCGCGCGCCACGCGGCGCTGTGGTTGATCGGCGCGGCGCTGGGTGCGGCGCTGCTGCATGCGCGCTTCGGCTTCACCGCGGCCTATCGGCGCCTGTTGCTGGAACGGCGCGGCGTCGGGCTGCGCGCGCAGCTGCTGTTGATCGCGCTATGCACCGCCGCCTTCCTGCCATTGCTGGCCGCCGATGCTGGCATGCGCGGCTTCGTCTTCCCGGTGGGTGTGGCGCTGCTTGTCGGCGCCTTCCTGTTCGGCGTGGGGATGCAGTTGGGCGGCGGCTGTGGGTCGGGCACGCTGTATGCCGTGGGTGGCGGCGTGCCGCGCATGGGGATCACCCTGGCCGCCTTCGTGGGTGGCGCGACGCTGGCGGCCTGGCAGTTCGAATTCTGGGTGGCCTGGCCGGCCTGGGGCGCCGTATCGCTGCCAGGAGTGGTCGGCGTGCCGGCCGCGCTGGCGGGCAGCTTGGCCGTGCTGGGCGCGTTGTGGTGGGCATCCCTGGCTTGGGAGAAAACACGTCACACAAATGTGCAATCCATCCCCTGGTCGGGCGGGCATGTCTGGCGCGGGCCATGGCCCTTGGGGTGGGGGGCAGTCGTGCTGGCGGGGCTGTCGGTGCTGACGCTGTGGGTGGCGGGCCGGCCCTGGGCCATCACCGCGGCCTTTCCTTTGTGGGGCTCGCACGCGGTGGCGGCGCTGGGCTGGGATGACCCCAGCTTCTGGCCCTTCTGGGAGGAACCGACCCGGGTGGAGGCATGGTTGCGCCCCGTATTCGCGGACCGGATTACCGTTATGGATCTTGGGCTTACGGTCGGCGCCATGGTTGCTGCCGGGCTAGCCGGCCGCGCCGGTTGGCGCTGGCCGCGCGGTGGGGAAGTGCTGGCGTCCTTGCTGGGCGGCGTGCTGCTGGGGGTGGGCGCGGTGCTGGCCAGCGGGTGCAATATCAGCGCCTTCCTGGGAGGTGTCGCATCCGGCAGCCTGCATGGCTGGGTGTGGATCGGGCCGGCGTTGCTGGGCAATTGGGTGGGGGCCTGGCTGCGGCCGGCGTTTCGGTTGGAATAGCCTATTGCACAGATTGTTTGCGGTGTTTATATCCGGCCTATGCGCTATTCCCCATCCCGTCGTGGTGTTCTGGCCGGCGCCATCGCGCTGATCGCCACCCCTGCGCTTGCCACCCAAGACCCGGCCGTGACGGCCGCCATCCGCGCCGTCATCGGCGATGCCTCCGCCGAGGAGGGCGGCATCACCCTGCGCCTGCCTGCGATCGCCGAGAATGGCGGGCAGGTGCCGCTGACCGTGCTGGTCGACAGCCCGCAAACCGCGGAACGCCATGTCACCGCCATCCATGTTTTCGCCACCCGCAACCCGACGCCGGGTGTTGCCGATTTCCGCCTGACGCCCTTCATGGCACGCGCCGAGGTGCAAACCCGCATCCGACTTGCCGAAGAGCAGCGCGTGATCGTGCTCGCCCGGTTCAGCGACGGCACGCTGCGCCAGGCTACTGCCGACGTGCGCGTCACCACCGGGGGCTGCCTGACATGACCACTCTGACCGCGCCGCGTGTGCGTATCCCCCGCCAGGTTCGCGCCGGCGAAGCCTTTGAAATCCGCACGCTGATGGAACACCCAATGGAAACCGGGCTGCGTCAGGACGCCGGCCGTACGGTGCCGCGCGATATCCTGACCCGCCTGCTGGTGCGCGTGAACGGGGATGTCGCGCTGGACGCCGCCCTGCATAATGGCACCGCGGCCAACCCATTCCACGTATTCTGGCTGCGAATTGAACGCAGCAGCGATGTGGAATTCACCTGGTTCGATGAAGCCGGGCGCCAGGCGCGGCACAGCGCGCGCGTCACTACCGCCTGACCTGCACCGGTCCGCGGGTGCGCAGCAGCGCACCGGTCGCCGCGTCGATTTCCACCACGAACATTCGGCCATTCGGCGGCAGGATTTTCAGTTCATACAGCCAGGTGCCGTCATCGCGTTCCAACTCGGCCTCGATGACGCGGCCCAGGAAGCGGCGTTCGGCATCGGTCAGCACCTCCGCCAAGGGGCGAATCTGGCCGGCTTCCAGCGCCGCCCTCGCGCGTTCGTGATCGCGGCGGTCCTGGGCGGTCGCTGGCATGGCCAGAGTGGCCAAGCACAACATGATCAAGGCTTTGCGGAGCATCGAAGCCTATTCAGCCCTGCCCGCGCTGAACCTTGCCTGAACGCAACGCTCAGGGAAGGTTCATCGACAGCGTGCCAGAAAGGGGCAGTTCGAGAGATAGGAGCCACCCATGTTCAACACGCTGCACCTGGCGCCCAGCCTGCTGGTGGTGTTCATGGCCATCCTCGCTGTGGTGCCGTTGGCGCTGGTGTGGCTGGATAATCGCCGCCGGGACACGGCGCAGGACCGGCTACACCGCCTGCGCCAAGACGCGACGCTGCGTGACACCCTGGCGCGCCGCGCGGCGATGCCGGTGGGTCGCCCGGAACGTGTGATCGTCCCGGGCGAATAACTCAGGCCCAGCGCGCCGCTTCTTCAAACGACAAACGCGGGCTGCGCGCAAACACGCCGGCCGGGTCGCCATAGCCCAGGTTCACCAGGAAATTCGCCTTCCAGCCGGTATCGGCCATGAAGGATTCTTCCACCTTGATCGCGTCGAAGCCACTCATCGCGCCGCAATCCAGGCCCATCGCGCGCGCCGCGATCATCAGATAGGCGCCTTGCAGCGTGCCGTTGCGGAAGGCGGTCTGCTCGGCAAGGGAATAGTTGCCGCTGAACCAGTTCTTGGCGTCCTGGTTGTGCGGGAACAGCCGCGGCAGTTCGTCATAAAACTTCGGATCATGCGCCACGATCACCGTCACCGGCGCGTTCATCGTCTTTTCCAGATTGCCGGCCGAAAGTGCGGGTTTCAGCTTGGCCTTGCCCTCCGGCGTGCGCACGAAAATGAACCGCGCGGGAGACGAATTGGCGCTGGTCGGGCCCCATTTCAGCGTGTCGTAAAGCGCGCGGATAGCCTCGTCGGTGACGGGCTTGTCCTGCCATTTGTTCTGCGTGCGCGCCTCACGGAACAGCTGGTCCAGGGCGGCGGGGGAAAGCGTTTCGGCCATGCGAAAATCCTGTGTTGATGGGCGCCCTTATGGCATGGCGACGGCACTTGCCAATGCCGCCACTTCCGCCTCCAGCAGGGCGATATCCTGCGGGCGGGACAGCCGGTGGTCGCCATCCTTGACCAGCACCGCGCGCACATCGCCGCCTTGGATCGCATCCACCATCCGCAACGCGTGGCGCCACGGCACGTCCAGGTCTTGCATGCCCTGCAGAAGCCGCACCGGGAAGGCGAAATCCAGGCCGTCGCGCAGCACCAGGTTGCGCCGCCCGTCCTCGATCAAGGCGCGTGTTATGGGGTAGTCGGCGCCATATTCGCTGGGGCGGTGCCATACGCCGTCGCGCGCGATGGCGGTGCGGACGTCGGGCGGGAAATTCTCCCACATCAGGTCCTCGGTGAAGTCGGGGGCGGGGGCGATGCACACCATCCCCGCCACCCGTGCGGGTCGCGCGCGCGCGACCAGTGCTGCGATCCAACCACCCATGGATGACCCCACAAGGATTTGCGGCCCTTCGGTCAGCGCATCCAGCACCATCATGGCATCGGCGGCCCAGCGCCCGATCGTGCCCTCGGCGAATTCGCCGCCCGAGGCACCATGGCCGGCATAGTCGAAGCGGCAAAACGCACGGCCCTCGCGCACCGACCATTCGGCCAGCGCGGCCGCCTTGGTGCCCGTCATGTCCGAGTTGAAACCGCCGAGAAACAGCACGCCAGGCCCGCGCCCGGCGATGCGCCGATAGGCCAGCAGCGTGCCATCAGCGGCGGGGATTGTTCCGATATCTTCCATCCCACCGCTGTAGAGCAGTTGCCTGCCCGCCGGAAAGCGCAGCGGCGTGACGATACACTTGCACGCCCCCGCGCGCATGGCGCAGCATCACCCCAACAAACGGAGGAAGCCCATGCAAGGCACAACACGTCGCGCCACCCTGCTCGGCGCGCTTTCGGCGCCGATGGTCGTTGAACAGGCCGGCGCGCAATCCGCTTTCGACTGGCGGCGCTTCCGCGGCGAGCGCATCGAAGTGTCGGTGCAGCTCTCTCCGCGCGGTCAGTTGCTTGTGCAGCACAACCGCGAATTTGAGGAACTGACCGGCATCCGTGCTGGCGTGGAAGTGGTGCCCGAACAACAGCACCGGCAGAAGATCATCATCGAATACGCATCCGGCCGCCCCAGCTTCGATGTGGGCGAAGTCTCGCTGCACGTGAACAAGCGCCAGGTCGGCCGCGCGCGCTGGAACACCGATATCCGCGCCCTGATCGCCGACCGCGCCCTGACCAACCCGGATTTCGACTTCGATGACATCGGTGCGGGCATGCGTGAATACGCGACCCAGGCCGATGGCCGCATGGATACCCTGCCGGCCTTCGCGGATTACTTCATCCTCTACTACAACAAGGAATTGCTGGCCGCGCGCAACATCGTACCCCCCACCACCTGGGACGAGATGTTCGAGGCTGCGCGCCGCATCGCCGACCCATCCCGGCAAATCTTCGGCCATGTCGGCCGCGGGCTGAAGAACGCCAACGTCGTCCTGTGGTCGTCCTACCTTCTGGGCACCGGTCAGCGCGACATGATCAACGCGCAACGCCAACTCATCACCGACAGCGACGACGCCATCTGGGCCGCGCGCCAATACCAGCGCTTCCTGCGTGACGCCTCGCCGCCCGGCTCCATCGGCTTCAACTGGAACGAATGCCAGACCACCTTCATGCAAGGCCGCGCCGCGATGTGGGTGGACGGCATCGGTTTCGCCGCCCCCCTTGAAGATCCCCAACGCAGCCGCGTCGCCGGCAAAGTGGGCTACGCGGTCGTCCCGCGCGGCCCCGCACACCACCACTGCGCGCTGTTCGGCGCCGGTTACGGCATCCCCGAAGCATCCCGCAAACGCGGCCCGGCCTGGTATTACCTGCAATGGGCGCTGGGCAAACAAATGCAGCTGCGCATGCTCGCGGCCGGCGCCGGGGTGCCCGCCCGCAGCAGCCCCTTCCGCAACGAAGAGGAAATCAGCCGCAGCCGCTTCCCGCGCGAATTCTTCACCACGCTCGAAGCCTCGGCCCGCATCGCCCGCGCGGGCCTGCCCGAAATCCTGCCCGTCACCGAATTCCGCGACGTCATCGGCACGGCCCTGACCAACACCATCGGCGGCAACGACCCCGCCACCGAACTGCGCGCAGCCACGGCAGCATTCCGGCCAGTGCTGGAACGGAGCGAGCGGGAAGGGTGAGGGTGGCACTGGCGGCCCGTGGGGAGGGCGCTGCCCTCCCCACACCCCACCCGCCAAGGGCCGAGAGGCCCTTGTGTCCCGGGTGCTTTGAAGTTGGGGGAGGGGGCGGCGCGGTCGCTCTACCGGCGCGGTTGCGTCGTGCCCCCTCCCCCAACTTCAAAGTAAACTCCACGGGTCCAGGGGCCCGTGGCTCCTGGCGGGGGGTGCAGGGGGGCAGAGCCCCCCTGCAGGCAACCAGCGTAACCTCTCCCATCCTCGCATGATCCGTTCCCGCAATTATGCCAGGCGCTACTGGTGGTTTGTTGTGCCGGCCGCGCTGGCGATTATCGCTGTGATCGTCTTTCCGTGGGTGTTCACGGTCTATGTCAGTGCGTTCGAGTGGCGGATTGGCAGCACGCCGGAGTGGGTGGGGTTCGCCAACTACGTGAAGCTGTTCGGGGATGAGCGGTTTTTGTGGGCGATGGTGCGGACCTTGTATTTCACAGCACTTTCAGTGGTTTTTCCGTTGGTGCTGGGGTTGGCGGCGGCGCTGGTGTTTCACCAGAAGTTCCCGTTGCGCGGTGTGGCGCGAACGATTTTCATCCTGCCGATGATGGCGACACCGGTGGCGGTGGCGCTGGTCTGGACGATGATGTTCCACCCGCAATTGGGGGTGTTGAACTGGTTGCTGTCGCAGATGGGGATACCGCCCAGCATGTGGGTCTATCACCCCGACAGCGTGATCCCGACGCTGGTGATGGTGGAGACCTGGCACTGGACGCCGTTGGTGATGCTGCTGTTGCTGGGCGGTTTGTCGGCGCTGCCGATCGACCCTTATGAGGCGGCCAAGATCGATGGCGCCACGCCCTGGCAGGCGTTCCGGCACATCACCTTGCCGTTGTTGGCGCCGTATATCGTGGTGGCGTTGATCATCCGCACGATCGATGCGTTGAAGGCCTTCGACATCATCTATGTCATCACCCAGGGCGGGCCGGGGAGCGCGTCGGAGACGATCAACATCTTCCTCTATCTGCAGGCCTTCGCCTTCTACAATATCGGCTATGCGAGTGCCGTGGTGGTGGTGTTCTTCGCGCTGATCCTTTTGCTGGCGGCGCTGCTGATGTGGACGCGCGAGCGGGTGCGGGTATGAAAAAACTGGCGGGTCGGGTGGCGTTCGGGCTGTCGGTGCTGGTGCTGATTGCGCCCGCGGTGATGGTGTTTTTGTGGATGTTGTCGCTGTCGTTGAAGAACGAGCTGGACAACACGGCCTTCCCGCCGGTGTTCATCCCGGCACCACCAACGCTTGCGAACTATGCCGAGGTTTTCGCACGCAATGATTTTCTGCTGTACGCGTGGAACAGCGTGGTGGTGTCGTTTTCTGCGACCGGCATTGCGCTGCTGCTGGGTATGCCGGCGGGCTATGGCATCGCCAAGATGCGCGCCACGCGCGCGGCGGCGCTGATCCTGATCGCGCGCATCACGCCCGGCCTGTCATATCTGATTCCGCTGTTCCTGATGTTCCAGTGGCTGGGGCTGACGGGCACGCTGGTGCCCATCGTGCTGACGCACCTGGTCATCACGCTGCCCATCGTGGTGTGGGTGATGATCTCGTTTTTCGAGGGGTTGCCGGCGGAATTGGAAGAAGCGGCGCTGGTCGATGGCGCGACCATCTGGCAGGCGTTTCGCTATGTCGCGATGCCCTTGGCGCGGCCTGGCATCACGGTGGCCTGCATCCTGTCGTTCATCTTTTCCTGGAACAACTTCATCTTCGCCGTGGTGCTGGCGGGGCGGGAGACGCGCACGCTGCCGGTCGCGGTGAACAACATGCTGACGTTTGAGCAGGTGGCCTGGGGGCCGCTGTCAGCGGCGGCGCTGCTGGTGACGGCGCCGGTGTTGCTGCTGACGCTGCTGGCGCAGAAGCAGATCGTGGCGGGGCTGACGGCGGGTGGGGTGAAGGGGGCGTAGCGGAGAGCGCTTGTCGCTCAATCCCCTCGGGCTCAACGGAAGACGAGAAACACCACGCGATTCTGCGGCTCATCAACGCCATCTCCTGTCGGCACAAGCGGGCTGCTGTCGCCGTGCGCATGGACAGTGTTTGACTGTCCTGAGGCGCCCCGGCGGTGTCGGTGTTGCCGAACAGCGCGATGGGTAGGTGTGGGTAACGCAAATGAATGTCTAAGGCCTGGGCGGTCATCTGGTGTGTACGATCGGTCAAGTCCGCTCGGCCTCGATCGAAAAAGAAAGCGAACGAGGGCAAAGACGAGCAAGCAGATGGAGCCGGCTCCGTGGCCGGCTTCGCCGCAATCGCGACCGGCGATACGGCCAACATGGCCGCAAGCAGCAATGTCCGCACGATCCGCCGCCTCCATACTCAATTCATGCGTCTTTCAGTGGTCCACGCAGCGCTGACACGACCCCAAACGAAAACGGGCGACGCAAGCGCCGCCCGTTCCCCAATTTCAGCCGTGCTGCGGTATTAGCGCAGGACGATTTCCACGCGGCGGTTCTGCGGCTCGCGGACGTTGTCTGCGGTCGGCACCAGCGGGCG